>NZ_JBFHKV010000786.1:0-4213 GCF_041595215.1 Stieleria sp.
CTGCCCTCGGCGCTGCCGAGATCTTGGCTGATCGAATGGCTGCGGTGAATGTCACCGGCAACCAGCCACAGTCCGCTCATCACTTCCATCTGGCGGGCGGCGGGAACATCGATCAAATGATCGCCGATTCCGCCCGACAAAAGCGTCAACAGGGGTTTCTGAAGCGTACCGTCCCCGAGTGGGGGCAGCGGTGCGGCCTGGATCGCGGATTGAAGTTCGGTTGAGAAGGACTGGCTGAGCGATTGAGCAAAATCGGTAAATTCGGGCATCTGGCGTTGTTCTCCATCAGAAGCGGACAAACCTGGGGTGAAGACTACCGACAATGTTTTCGGGGTGCTAGACTGCCGGATCGACCCCATTCACTTTTCCCCACGTCGATTGTTTCGATGAGCAACGAACCACAGCCTGTGACCGACGATCCTGCCACCGACATTGCCCCCACGCCGGCCGAACCGGCGGCGCCACCCGCGGCTGAATCGGCTGCCAGTGCGCCTGCTGAAGCCAACGCGTCCGCTGAAGCCAATGCGCCTGCCGAAGCCGGCCAGACGGCCCCAGCCGCACGCGGCGGTTCGGGACCGCTTGCCGCCCGGGGCTTGGGGATCGCCAAACCGGCCTCTCCGAGCGTCTCCACCGAGCAACTCGAAGCGGTCGAAAAGAAAGCCGGCAAACCGAACAAGAAGAAAAAGCCGCCACGACCGCGGATCAAGGGTGACAAAGAAACGCCCGCCGCTGCGGCTCCGGCGACCCAGAAACCGCAGCGTGTTGCCGTGCCCTCGTTGCGTGCGGGGCTGAGCGACGACCTGCAGGCGGAACTGGACGCAGAGCTGGCGGCCGCGGACATCGAATCGATGTTGAGCGGTTCGGCGGGCATGTCCGATCGCAAGGAAGCCTTGGCCGAGGGCACGCGGATCTCGGGCCAGGTGCTGAAGATCCATCAAGACAGCGTGTACATCGCGCTGGGCGGACCCGATGAGGGCGTGATTCCGTTTGAGCAATTCAAAGACGCCGAACCGGCGGTGGGCAGTTCCGTGGAAGTCATGGTGCGTGGATTCAACCGCGACGACGGCTTGTACATGTGCTCGTTGCCGGGATCGACAATCGACGTCGCCGACTGGAGCGATTTGGAAGAAGGCTCGGTCGTCGAAGCCGTCGTGACCGGTCACAACACCGGCGGGTTGGAATGCAAGGTCGGTGGGGTGCGCGGTTTCATGCCGATCAGCCAGATCGCCGAGTACCGCGTCGAAGACGCCAGCGAATTTGTCGACCAGAAATTTGTGTGTCTGGTGACCGAGGCCAATGAGCGTCGCGGCAACTTGGTGCTCAGCCGACGGGCGATCCTGGAACGCGAACGCGAACAAAAACGCGCCGAGCAACTCGCCAAAATCGAACCCGGCGATGTGATGGAAGGCGTGGTTCGCAGCGTCAAAGATTTCGGCGCCTTTGTCGATCTCGGCGCACTCGACGGGTTGATCCACGTCAGCAAACTCAGCTGGGATCGAGTCAAGCATCCCAGCGAAGTGTTGGAAGTCGGCCAAAAAGTGAAGGTCAAACTGGATTCGGTCAACAAGGAAACCGGCAAGATCTCGCTCTCCTATCGAGACCTGTTGGAGAATCCTTGGGACACCGCGGAAGCGGAATTCGCGATCGGCAGCGTTCACAAGGGCACGGTTTCGCGGATCGCGTCGTTCGGCTGTTTCGTCCGCTTGGGTGCCGGCGTCGAAGGCTTGGTGCACGTTAGCGAACTGGCCCACCATCGCGTTTCAAAGGTCGATGCGTTTGTCAGCGAAGGACAAGAAGTCGACGTGAAGATCCTGTCGTTTGACCGCGACAGCCAAAAAATCGGCTTGTCGATCAAAGCGGCACAACAGATCGCCGAGGATTCCAAACCGAAAGAAGAAGAGGTCGAGGAACCCCAACGCGAAGTGGCCGTCAAACCCGCTCACGATGGGCCGCTCAAGGGCGGTAACAACCGCGACACCGGCGGCGAACGATTCGGCCTTCGCTGGTAACGAGCCACGCGTCGTTTTCCAGCTGTGGAAACCACCCACGGTTTGTCGATTCGCCGTTCGTGTCGGGATCTTCCATCCGCTACAATCGAGTCGTGGCAATCGACGGGCTATAGCCCATGCGTTACCTCGGCTGGGAGTGCTTGGTGAAGTCAACTTCTTCTCGTCGGTGCGTCCCGGCGCGACGACTGGTGTCGCGATTGCTGGGAATGGAAACCGAGTACGCGACGCTGGTTCTGAATCAGCCGCATTTGATCACGGCGGATCTGCCGAGTTCGACCGAGATTTACACACAGATCTGCGCGGCGATTCGTCGGAATCAGCCCACGGTCCCCGGTGTCTTTGATCGAGACCAGATGTTTCTCGCCAGCGGGGGTGCGGTGACGTTTGAAACGCATCCTTCCTTGCACGCTCTGCCCGGTGGCTTGATCGAAATCGCGACACCGGAAGTGACCAGCCCGGATGAATTACTCGCTTGCCAATGTTCCATTGATGAACTGGTCGCCGGCGCAGCAGAAGAGGCGGCCGGGGAATGGGACGTGAGGATTTTGAAGAACAGCACCGACGCATTGGGCCACGTCTACGGTTGCCAAGAAAACTATGAAGCGGTCGTCGCCAGCGGCGCTTGGCTTTGCGTTTACCGCGTCTGCATCGCGCTGTTGTGGATGCTTCAACTGATCAGCGTGGTGGTCTCGTTGCCGGTGCTTGCGTGCGCGTTTGCGTTCATCTTTTTAAATCAACGTCGACAAAAACCGACGCGTTCGGTTGACGAGCCGTTGACTGCCCCGGATGCATCGCAAAACACTCCATCGGCCGCCGTCCTCTTTGAAACATTGCCGACTTGGGCCAAGGCGATCTTCATGGGGTTGCTCCGCGGCATCCATCTGCCGACCGTGATCGTGTTGCGGTTTGTCGTCCGCCACGTGGCGTTTCGAAAGCAGCGAAAGTACTTGACCGCACTGCTGGTTTCCCGCGTCGCCCTCTGCGGTGCCGGAGACTTGGATGAAGATGGATGTTATCGGCTGAGTCCCAAAGCGATGGCCATCGACGTGGTTGCTGACATGGGCGGTTATCGCGGTGAACGACCGATTTACGTTTATGGCCATTGGCTGGCACAGTTTTGCGAGCGATCTTTTTTGTCATTGGGATCGACCAAGGCGATGTTCGCCAGACGTCAACGATTTCAAATCGGTTTGTCCGATTCCAATCTTTCCGAACTTGCCGAGTACGTCAAATTCGGTTCGGTCTCGCTGGTGTTGGACATGATTGAATCCGGCGCGACGAGCGAGTTTGTCACGATCCCGCGCCCGATCGCTGCCTTGCATGGCATCGCCTCGGACTGGAACCTCGTCCGTCGCGTGATGACCTGTCGCGGCCGGTTGAGTGCGTTGGAGATCCAACGTCGTTATCTGAAAGCCGCAAAACGATTTGTCGCCGAGACGCCGATTCGAGATCGAGGTGAAGCCACGTTGGTGATCGAGCGATGGTCGGATCTGGTCAACGTCGTTTCCGCATTTCGACGTGACTCGCGGAACGTGACCCCGGCGCTGGGCAGGGTGGATTGGTTGAGCAAACGTTGGATGATCGATCAACTGGGCCAAGATGCTCAGTGGCTGGAGCGAAAGAAGACGGACTTGCGGTATCACGAATTATCGCCGGACGGCTATTTCCAGAAACTCGCGGCGACCAATCCGTCGCTGGCGTTGATCGCGTTGGAACGCATCGAGCGTCGCCGCCGCTCGCCGCCGGCAGATTCACCGGCGGCCAAACGGGGCTGGTTGATTCGCGAATTTGCCGACAGCGGTGACTCCGTCACCGCCGAATGGAGCTACGCGATGCTGCGTGCGGGCAGCGAAACGAAGCGAATCAATTTCGACGCCTGACGCCTGACGCCTCCTCGGCTGCGATCAGCCGACGGTCGAGAAATCTCGGGACTTGCGGCCGAGCAGTTTGTTGGCGTCATCGTCGCCGACGAACACTTCCTGCTTGGGATCCCAAGTCAGTTCGCGACCGGTCATCAGGGCGATGTTGCACAAGTGACACGAGGTCATCGTGCGGTGATGCGACCAGACATCCGAGATCGGCTTGCCACGATCGCCGATGCACTCAAAGAAGTTGCCCATGTGACTGCCGGGCTTTTTGCCTTTGCACAACTCGACGATGTAATCGTTCAACTCAGCTTTGTCGCTGTCGGTCAAACTGTTGAC
>NZ_JBFHKV010000787.1:0-4212 GCF_041595215.1 Stieleria sp.
CGTCCGCCGTCACGTGCTGAGATCGAAACTTCACTTCTTGCGTCGGACCAAATGACAGTACCTCCCGACCTCCCTCCGGTGGCGCGATAGCGCGTGGGGCCTGGGCGAGGTCGTCGTTGTTCAACACGAATTGATGGGTGCCGGGTTGCAGTTCAACCAGTAGCGTTCCGTTGGCCTTTTTTACGGAATCGTTGCGGAGCGGTGTTCCGTTCAGCGAGACACTTCCGATGCGATCGGTCGGTAAAATGGCGGTCGCGGTTGCGTTCGGCGGAACGATGGCGTCGATGACGAGGCCCGTTTTGGTGCGCGCCCATCCGCTCTTGGCGATGCCATAGGGTGTGTCCAACTCGGCGGCGGCCGACGAGAGCGGTTCGCCGATCAGCGGTCTGACGAAGAAATGTTTATAGCCTGGATGCGCCGGGTCCGGAGAGAGTCCCGCGACCCGCTCGTACATGAATTGACCGATTGCACCGTAGGCGTAATGGTTGAACGAGTTCATGCTCGCATCGCCGAATCCGTCGGCGTGACTGTAGCTGTTCCAACGCTCCCACATCGTCGTGGCACCCTGATTGATCGAGTAGAACCACGACGGATAGCTTTGTTTGAACAACAACTCGTAGCAAATATCGCCGTGTCCGAGTGCGTCGAATACAGGGGCCAACAGCGGTGTGCCGAGAAATCCGGTTTGAAGATGACGTCCGGCTTCCTCGTACTTCTTCAACAGAACGGATTCGACGTTTTCTCGTTGATCCGCGTCGATCAGGTCGTAACCGAGTCCCATCAGGCACGCGGTCTGCGTGTCCGCACCGGGACGCGGCTTGCCATCCGGAAAGTATCGAGCGGTGAACGCCGCGCGGATGTCGGCGTGCAGTTGTTTGTATCGCGCAGCATCCTCGGTCTCGGCCAACGCGGTGGCCGTCCAGGACAAAATCCGAGCGTCGCGACCGAAATACGCGGTGGCGATCAAGTCCTGAGCGGTGTCCCCCTTGCGATCGGATTTCGCATACGGCTGCAACCAATCGCCGAATCCGGTCAGGGTTGGGATCAGATCATTGGACCGACGCTCATAGACGCTCACCCAATTTTTCATCGCGTCATAGTTGTCTCTCAGAATCCTGATGTCACCGGTTCGTTCGTAGATCTCCCAAGGGGCGGTCACGATCACATCCGCCCAGCCGGGGCTCGAATAGCCGAAGTTGGTTGCGGGGACAGTATGTGGAATCTCGCCCTCTTCATTCTGTGCGTCTCGAACGCTTTGCAGCCAGCGAGCCCAGAACGAATGGACGTCCTTGTTAAAGAACGAGGTTGGCAAGAAGACTTGTGCGTCGCCGGTCCAACCCAAACGTTCGTCGCGCTGTGGGCAATCGGTGGGGATGTCAACGAAGTTGCTGATTTGTCCCCAGCGGATATTGCTTTGCAATTGGTTCAATTTGGCATGCGAAGACGTGAACCGCCCCTTGTCTCGGAAGTCCGTGTGGATCACGTTCGCGATGACTGCGTCCTTGGTCAGCGTCTCTCCAGCGGACAGGCCGCTCAGTTCCAGATAGCGATATCCGTAGAATGTCAACGTGGGTTGATAAGTGACTGTACCGCTTTCGGCAGCGACATAGGTGGCCTGTGATCGCGCGGTGCGGTAGTTTTCGGTGTACAGCGTGCCGTCGGGCTGGAGCATTTCGGCAAAACGGATCTGGACGGTTTCGCCTTGCTTGACGGGCATCGTGATGGTGGGAACACCAACTTGGTTTTGTCCGAAGTCGAAGACGTACTTTCCCGGTTCAGGCTGTGTCAGCTTGACCGCTTGAAGTCGGTCCATCACTCGAACCGGCGGCAGACGTTTCGGGACGACTCGGGGGCCGTTGCTGAGCGGAGTTGATTTGACGGGCATCCAATCGGCGTCGGCGTCACCGGGTTGCGTCCATCGACCCAACTCTTTCGACGCCTCGTAGTCCTCGCCGTGATAGAATCCCGCCGCTCGAATCGGGCCTTGGTCGGTTGCTCGCCATCGCTGATCCGACACAATGCGTTCGACATGTCCGTCGGCGTAGGTCAGTTCCAACTGCGCGAGCAATTTCGGCGTCAAACCCATTAATTCGGTTCGTTTGCGCAGCAGCAAATTTCCCGCATACCAGCCTTCGCCAAGCGTCGCACCGATCACGTTGCTGCCGACATTGACCAAATCGGTCACGTCGTACGTCAACGATTCGACGCGTTCGGAATACACCGTGTACCCGGGCGAGAGCAGATCGGTATCGACTCGCTCGCCGTTGATGCGGAATTCATAGATACCCAGTGCCGATGCATAGAGCCGAGCTTTGACGATTTCGCCTGGAGCATCGAACGCTCGTCGTAGGTAGGTCGCCGGCTGCGCGGTGATCGCCGGATACGGATCAAACGCGCGGTTTTCGGGCAGTTCGATTTGTTTGCGGACGCCGTTGATCTCGTAATCGACCCACAACGTTTTGGCGTCGCCCGGTGCCGGATCGCCGCCCAAGCGTGCTGGGACGACACGAATCGGAGTCGATCCTCGCTGGATCGCCCGCCGAATGTTCTCGGTCACGTTCTTGGTTTTCGCGTCACCCGCCGTGCGATTGCCAAACTCGGCCTTCAGGATGTTGACCTCGTCGGGCTGACGTTTTCCGCGATCCAACTCGATCCACTTGGCGTCCCAGTCGTCATGACCAAGCAGGCCCATTTCGATCGACGCTTCTTCGCTCCATTCGGATTCGCGAGCCTGATCGTCCCAAAACTTCACTCGCCATGTAATTTGCTGACGGGACTCGAGCGCCGGGCCTGCGTACGGCACCCACACCGACTGATCCGAAGCCACTTTGCCGGAATCCCAGATCGGATCGGCGGTTGCGCCAGACTCGGATTGTTGGTGCACGACGATTTGATACGCCGTTTGTGCGTTGACGTCCGCCGCGAGCGGCAGCTTCCACGAGAACACAGGCGAAGGATTGTGGAAGCCGATGGGATCGACAAAGTTCTCGTCGACACGGAGCGAATGGGGTTGTGGTTTAGCCGCGTAACCGAGGGTTGAGCCAAGCAACAGCAACCACACCACCAACGAGATGCGTAACGAAGTGTAGCTTTGCATGTCCGTGTCCACTATTGCATGTCTGCTTCCATCTCCTTGTCGTATTCTTCATCGGTCATGCCGGGCATCGCAACTTCTTCTTCCACGGCGGGAGGAGCCTCGACGACGGTATTTTCCCCACCGCGTCCGCAACCACTGATCGTAAGGAGTGCGAAGCAGGTCATTGCCAGGAAAAGAAAAGAGAGATTTTTCATCAGACGGATCTTTCGGGATGGAAGGAAGGGACGGGGTCTCGAATCGTCGCCACCGCGGCGGTTGAACAGGAAGCGGTGGCGTGTCGCGTGACTCGCAACACGGTTCAATCTTCTGATCGCACCATTCTGATCGCACCAAGCTTCCAGCCCTATTGGCCGATCGGCCAATAGCATGGGGATCGTTACCCGCTAATTTTAACGCTCCTGTACAGGTCTTCTGTGTGGTTCTCTCTTCCCTTTTTTCCCCATTCTATTCTCGGAGCCCCCCATGAAACGTCGAGAATCGGCGGCAGCCGGATTCACTCTGGTGGAACTGCTTGTCGTCATCGCCATCATTGGCATCCTTGTTGGACTTCTCTTGCCTGCCGTCCAGGCCGCCAGAGAGGCCGCCCGTCGGATGAGTTGCAGCAACAATTTCAAGCAACTCGGAATCGCCCTTCACAACTATCATGCGGCATTCAAGCAAATGCCCCAGCATGGCAGCGGAACCGGGATCGGGCTTCAGAACAACCGTTGGTGGCGAACTGGTAATGATTCCAGTCACGAAGCGTTAAGCCCGTTGGTTGCGATGACTCCCTTTTTCGAGCAGCAAGCCTTGTGGAGTCAGATTTCCAACCCGGATCCCAAGACCGTCACGGGCGCACCGCCGCCAGCGACGACCGGACTGACGAACCCGCCGCGTTGGCCAGCCATGGGGCCCAACCCGCGAAACTTTTCAGCCAACCCGGGTTACATTCCCTGGGCCACCGAAATCCCGACCCTTCGATGTCCCAGTGACCCCGGCATCGGCTTGCCGGCTTTGGGCCGAACCAATTACGCCTCGTGCATGGGCGACTCTCCCTCACAATGGATCAGCAACTACAAACGCGGCGACCTGACTCCCAACAGTTCGGGTGCCGTGCAGAACTTCAATTCGGTCTC
>NZ_JBFHKV010000788.1:0-4212 GCF_041595215.1 Stieleria sp.
GCACTGGCTGCTGAAGCACTCGGCTGGACTCCCAATTCCATCATTCGCGTGTCGGATCGAGTCGCCGCGTTCATCATCGCATTGATCCGTGCTTTCTGCCGAATCTCTTCCAGCTTCAGGCGAGCCGAACCCTGGAATCGCGACAGGGACCGACCGATACCGTCTGCGCCGCCGGTGCGTGCTTCCATCTGTGCTCCCACCTGCCAATCCAACTCTGCCTCGGCATTCCGCCCCTGGTTGTAGGCCACGATGCCGCGGAAGTAATAGGCACGGGGGTCACGCGTTCCGCCGTCGATGGCTTGCGACAGGTAGTCATACGCCTCGGTGTATTGACCGGCATAATACGCATGCACCCCTCGGCCGTAGATCTCGGCCAGGACGGATTCGTTCTGCGCACTGGCCTGGTGTGAGCCGAGCATTGCTCCGATGAGCGCGAGCGCGGCCAGCGGTGCGAGAGAAAAAGAATGTCGGATCATCACTTTGGGGTCCTCTGACAAGTCGATCGGTTGATTGCGTGCAAGTAGCCGTTGCAGGCGACTATTGCGGAAGAATAGACGACAGCAACCTTGCCGATAGGTCGGCGTACAGACCGATAAGAGAATTCGGCCATTGAACACCTGTTAGGATACTTGTGCCAAGATGCTCGGGCAAACGGATTCGAGCCGTCGATCCAGAATTTACGCGTTCACCAGACGGTCAGCCCCCCTCTCAGGCGGCTTTCTCTCGAGGTTCCTCGGGCGGAGTGTCTGCGGGAGGATCCACCGCGTCCGGTTCGGCGTTTCGCTCCGCCCCGGACAGTTCCAGCAACCGGCCGACCGCCGCCCGCAGCGGAGGATCGTCAGAAAGCTCCTCCGGGCCGCGAGCGAGATTCGCCTTGGCCTGGTCGGAAAGGACCGACCGCTGAATCTTGGACTGCAGCGCGTTCAGTTCCTCTTCCAACTTCAAAATCTCCCGCTTCCTGGCGTCTAGCACGGGTGAACCGACGTCGGCCGGAGCGTCCGACTCGCTCGGCGGAATGGCCTCCGGCGGATCGATTCCGACCAGCATCGGGAACGATGCCTCGCGCCAGCGGTCGGCCAGCTTGGCGATCGCTTCGGGTTCCATCGGAATCACGAACCCCGGATCCGGCGTCACCCCCCAATCGTCGTCTTCGGTCGCATCGGCGGTGCGGTGGATGTTCTTGTTGTTGGGGCGAAAGTATCTCGCCACGGTCAACCGCAAGGCGCTGCGGCCGTATTGCAACGGCATGATCTCCTGCACCGTTCCCTTGCCGTAGCTGCGCGTGCCCACGACGAGCGCCCGCCCGTTGTCCTGCAAACACGCCGCAACGATTTCGCTGGCGCTGGCGGAATTTTCATCGATCAAGATGGCGATCGGCTTGGAGGCATCGACCAGGGTTCCGGGTGTGGCCGCATAAGACTCTTCGATTTCGCCGTCACGGATGCGGGTGGAAACGATTTGCCCCTTCGATAAAAACATGTCGCTGACGTCGCGGGCGGCGTACAGCAACCCGCCACCATTGCCGCGCAGATCCATCACCAAGGCGTCGAAATCGTTGTCCAAATCGGCCAACACCTGCTCCAACTCGCGGACCGTTTTTTCTCCAAAACTTTTCAGCCGGACATAGGCCACCGACGGCTCGCTGGCCAACCGGTACACCCAACGGTTGGACTCGTCGCGATGATCACCGACGACCGATTCCAATTCGATCGTCGCGCGCTGGACCGACATCGTGTGTTGCTCATCACCACGCAGCACCGTCAGGGACACCATCGTGCCCGGCGGTCCCTTCAATCGATCGCTGACATCGGCCAACAACATCTCGGAGACATCCTGACCGTTCACCTTGATGATCAAGTCGTTCGGCAAGACGCCCGCCCGTAACGCCGGCGAATTGACCAGCGGCGTGACCACCCGAACCGGCTGCCCCGGAGTGGGCTGGTCCACGTAGATCCCGATGCCGGCGAATTCCTGATGCATGTTGTCCTGGAACGACCGATACGCATCGACGGCGAAATACCCGCTGTGCTCGTCCAACTGACTGACCACACCCTCCATCGCCGCCATCACCAACTGCTTGCGGTCGACCGGATCGACATAGTTTTGTTCGATCAATTCGATCGCTTCACCCAAAATGCTCGCCGTCCGGGTGTTGCGGTATGTGAAATGACACAAAATGCTGACGACCACCGCAAAGAGAATCAGATTGAAGTTGCGTGGTGGCATGCGCGAAAACAAACTCGGGAAGAAGGCAAGAAAGACGATCAGGGCGTGTGCGATCAGTCAGTGATCGTGGCACAGCAAACGCCAGCAGCGATTCGCCTATTGTACGGCGTCGATCAGCCCGACGGAAATCCCCACCTGCCCAGCCGCCAATCGGCTACACCCCGCCCAGAAATGGAATCGGAATCAGCACCGCGTGCTGTTGCACCCAGGTTTGCAATCCGTCCCAACTGGTGTACTGCGAAAGCGTGACGAAGAACAAATAGATCGCAACCACGCCGGGCATCAACAATCGCACCGTCCAGCGCGAAAGAAAACTCCATTTGCCGGTCGGTTTCACGGCCCCGTCCCCGTAGCGGAGCGCGATTCGCCTGGCCCGACGCATCGCCAACCCCTCGGCCAATCGCGCCGGCAAGATGAATGCCACAAACACCAGCGTCGGCAACCAAACCACCTCCCGCGGCGTCGCTTCGATCTTCAACAGGTAGAGCGGAATCGGCAAGACCACCAACCCCAGCACCATCGCCACCAGCCACGCCCAGGGCGAATAGCAAAACAACCGACGGATGCGACGTACCTCGAACAGCGCCCGCACTCGGTTCTCCGCCGCAAAGTGCGCTTGCAGCATCGGCAAGTACAGCAGCACCACCCCCAAAGCGATCAACGCCAACCCGCCGACCAGCCCCGCCAACCCGGTCTCTCCGTTGCGGTTGGCGGCGATGATGATCATCGCCGGGATCAACCACACCAACGTCCCCAACGCTCCACGCAATCCGAGCCAAAAGAAACGCCCCAGTTCCAGGGAATGCGTGAAATTCCAAAGCCGGTCGGGCAACGGAAGATACGTACTCGGCCGCCACGCCTGTCGCAGCATCCGCTTCGGCTGCGGCCACACAAAATGGACCAGCCGTCCGCCCCGCGCCAACGCCCAGAGCAAGTACAAAACCCCCAGACAAGCCGCGGCGATCGCGGCGATGCGGAGAGCCGTTGCCTGAGCCGCATCGGGCGCGATCAAGGACGCGACACTTTCCCAGTGGGCCAACAATTGCACGGGCAACGAACCGATGACGACCGCCAGCACCACGATTCCGATTTGACCGGCCGCACGAAGATGCGGCAACGATTCACGCAGGGTTCCCCCGCGCGTCAAACGGCCGGCAACATCCAACAAATAGCCGAACGTGATCAACTGCAGAATCGGGATCGCCGCCAAGACCGCCAGGCAAACGATCAACGAGGCAAGGCTAAACAGACCGCTGATCAACCAAGCGACGCCGGCGATGACGGTCCGAACCACACCCCGGCGGGCCGGCGGAGACGCCTCCTCCACGGGAACCGTCGCATCGCCGCTGGCTGGTAACTCGTCGCTGGCTGGTAACTCGCCGCTGGCTGGTAACTCGCCCTCGGACGTGAACTCATCCTCGGCTGGCAGCTCGGTCGTTGGCATCGTGCCGACTGCGGCCGCGGAGGCGTGAGCGTCGGCCTGCCGACCGATCGGCGCGCCGCCCGACACCTCCACCGGTTCGATCTTCGGGGAAGACAATTCGTTGGTTGGTTCAATCACTTCATTGCACAAAATTCGGTGTGAAGCGGTCAACAGCGAGCCGCGATCGGCCGAGGCGAAAAAAACTTTGAAACTCTTGCCCGCTTTCGCGGCGGCTGGGCTCATCGCGATGGCGCGATCGAAGGGCGACCCCAAATCCAGGCTATCTTGTTCGCCCGTCAGATGGGCATTCTTGGCAAACTGAAACGCGAATTCGTTCACTTTCTTTTCATTCTTCGCGTGATTCACTTCAGCCAGGCATCGGAGCGTCTTGCGCCAGCGGCCACAAACGCTGCGTGACCGTCCAATTTGGACACCACCCGGTGGCGGTTAGTTAAGGCTGGTAAACCTTGCGGCGTTCAGACCATGCCATCAAGGGATCCTACTGGTTGTTCCGATTCACTCTCTCGTGCCGGGGATTCCGGCTCCCATGACGATCGAAAGCC
>NZ_JBFHKV010000789.1:0-4208 GCF_041595215.1 Stieleria sp.
AGTGTTGAGTTGCCGCAACAGATCGAGTTGTTCACGTTGGGTCTGGCGGTCCCAGCGAACGTTCCGCAGATGGGGCAACATCTTCTCCGGATCGATCGTGGAGTGATTGATGTAGGTCCCCTGGTATTCCGACGGCAGAAAGGCACTGTTCCATAAAATCGAGAATCGGACGGGGCGTCCCGGACATAAGACGACATAGCCGGGCAGGTTTGCGTTCTCGCTGCCCAGACCGTACAAAAACCAGGCTCCCATGCTGGGACGCGTCGGTGTGATCGTACCGTTGTTCATCTGCAGCAACGCCGGCCCGTGATTGGGATTGTCGGCATGCAGGGAGCGAAGTACACAGATGTCGTCGATGTGCTGACTGAGTTTGGGCAGCAGCTCGCTGACGGGAATGCCGCTTTCACCGCGTCGGCGAAATTGAAACGGTGACGGCAACAAGCCTCCCGTCGGCCGCTCGGTCAGAAGGTCCGCGCCGGGTGGTCGCGTTCCGGCATACTTTTCGAGCAAGGGTTTTGGATCGAACAAGTCGCCTTGATAGGGCCCCCCGTTCATGAACAGGTGAATCACACGTTTCGCTTTGGCGGGGAAATGTGGACCCGCGTTGGGACTCAATTCCGATGCCAACAGATGGGCGGCACCCAGCATTCCCATCCCGCCACCGAGTTGTCCCAGTAGCTGGCGGCGATCGATCGTTGAATTCGTTTCGTTTGGCATCGGTCGGTCTCTTCGTCTGGTCACGCAGTTGGGCTCACTCGACAAACAGGGCCTGGTTGGAAACCAGCAGCGCGTGGGCGTATTGTTGCAAACGCGCGGCGGGTGAATCGTTGTCTGCCGGTTTCAAGAACTGCATTCCGATCCGCAGCTCTCGATCGTCGGGTGGTCGAGAGAACAGCAGCCAATAGAGCCGATCGATTTGGGCGGCTGGATCGTGCGGGACTTCGCGTTCCAACCGCGTGACCAGCGACTGCGATTGATTCAGCAGCAGCGGACCGTTGAGGGCGTAAAGCCCTTGCAGTGCCGTGATCGTCGGTGTCCGCTTGGGGCTGTGCTGGGTCGGATCGGGAAAGTCGTGGACCATCAGCGTCGGCGACATGTCGCGGCGATGGACGGTTGCGTAGAGTGTGCGTCGTCGATTCCCGTTTGCATCCAGGTCGATGGACGGACCGCCGATCGTCTGGGTCAATTCATTGCTCGCCATCAGCATCGAATCCCGCCACTCCTCAAAGGTCAACCGACGTTGGTTCATGCGCGAAAGCCAACGGTTTTCCGGATCGCGCTGAAAGGATTCCGCCGCGGCCGACGACGATTGTTGCCAGGTGGCCGAGAGCAGGATTTGGCGATGCAGCTGTTTCAGCGACCAGCCCGAATCGATGAAGTGGGCGGCCAGATCTTCCAGCAATTCCGGGTGTGATGGGCTGCTGCCTTGCGTGCCGAAGTTGCTCGGTGTGTCGACCAGCCCGGTTCCGAAATGGGCCAGCCAGATGCGATTGACGATCACACGCGCGGTCAATGGAGCCGCTTCGGTCACGATCGATTCGGCCAGTTCCAGTCGCCCGCTGCCGTTTTGATAGGGTTCGGGGTGTTCGGCGAGCACGGTCAAGAACCGCCGCGGGACGATGTTTCCGGGGCGATTGGGATTGCCACGGATGAACGCCGGCAGATCGCGTGGTTGTGCACGATACTCCAGTTTCGTTCCGTCTTGTGCCGTCTTTCCGGCGCGGACGACGAACAGCGATTCTTCGGACAACGCATTCGCCATCGGCATGTCGTACTGTGGCGTCGAGGCTTTGATCGATTGAATTTCCGCGGTCAGTTTCTCGATCGTTTCGGTGGGCAGCGGTTTTTCGCGTTTTCGTTTGGTGATCTCGGCTTCCAGCTCGGCAACTCGTTCACGCGCCCGTCGCACCGGTTCGTATTCTTCTTCGGGAACGAGCGGCCGTTCGACTTGGCGGCAACTGGCAAAGATGCCGGCCAACGCGTAGTAGTCTTCGGTACTGATCGGATCGAATTTGTGATCGTGACAGCGGGCACAGGCGACGGTCAGCCCCAAGAAGGTTCGCGATACTGCGTCGACACGTTCTTCCCATTCATCGGCGACGATCACCTTGATGATCTCGCAGGGCAGTTTCAGTTCTTTCCAATAGGTCGGGCTGAGGCTGATGAAACCGAGGGCGGGCAGGTCGCTCGGCCCCGTCTCGGGCATCAGATCGGTGGCCAACTGGCGGCGAACGAATTCGTCGTAGGGCATGTCTTGATTCAGCGCGTCGACGACCCAATCACGATAGAAGTGCGATTGCCCGGTCTGGTACAACCAGCTCGCAGTGCGATCGGTGTACCGCGCCATGTCCAGCCACCAGCGACCCCATTTTTCGCCGTATTGGGGCGAATCCAAGAGTCGCTCGACCAGTCGTCGGTACGCGTCGGGGGATTCGTCCTGGACGAAGTCACCGACCATGGCCGGTGTCGGCGGCAGACCGGTCAGGTCGAAGCAAAGCCGTCGCAGGAGTGTCACGCGGTCGGCGCGGTCGGTCGGCGCCAACCCTTGCCGCTGCATCGCAGCGAGGACAAACGAATCCAAACGCGTTTGCGGCCAATCGGATCCGCCGACGTCCGGCAGCGGTTGACGTTGGACGGGTTGAAACGACCAAAATCGCCGCCCCTCGTCAAAATCGATCGCGCCGTGACGGGCTTGTTCGGTTTGCTCGGATGGTGGAAAAGCAGCGCCCTGCCTGACCCAATTTGTCAGCGTGGCCAGATCGTCCGCATCGAGCTTTCCGTCGGGCGGCATTTGAATGTCACCGTCGTAACGCACCGTTTCGATCAATAGACTCTCGTCGGGCTTTCCGGCGACGACGGCGGCACCGCTGTCACCGCCCTGCCGGACGCCTTCGGCGGTGTCCAGTCGCAAGCCGCCGTGGAGTGTCTTGGCGCCGGCCGAATGGCACTCGTAACAGTGCTCGACCAACAACGGGCGGACCTTGCGCTCAAACGTTTCGTAGTCGTCGGCGTTGACTGTTCCGTGAACGACAAGGAGTCCGAGCAGAACAATCAGTCGCTTCGCTATGCGAGACATGGCGGGCGTCGCGGGAGGTGGGAGGAAGGCGGGGTCCGCCATTGTACTCTACCAAAAACCGTGGCGTAAGCTTCCAGCTTGCGTGAAGCACGGGTCGCAAGCTGGAAGCTTGGGCGGGTCGCAAGCGCGAAGCGTACGCCACTTGCAAGCTGGACGCTTGGGCGGGTCGCAAGCTGGAAGCGTACGCCACTTGCAAGCTGGACGCTTGATTTGAGTATGCTGATGGGGCGTCTGTCCATTTGTTCCCGACACTCCCCTGCCAGAATGATGCGATATTGTTTGACATGTTTGCTGTGGATTGCCTGCACGATCGCTGCCGCGGCCGATGGGCTCCGGGCACTGCCCGAGGCGACGCGTCCGGCCGACCGGCGACTGGGCGAGCTGCGAAACCTGAACAGCTACTTTCCGTTCAAATCGGTCGAGGATCCTGAAGCCTGGCCGCAGCGGCGTGCGGAGATTCAGCGACGGATCTTGTTATCGCAAGGGCTGTGGCCGATGCCCAGCAAACCCGACTTGAACGCCGTGATCCACGGCCGGGTCGAGCGAGATGACTACGTTGTGGATCGCGTTTATTTCGAATCGATTCCGGGCCACTTTGTGACCGGCAGCCTGTATCGCCCGAAAGGCAAGTCGGGTCCGTTTCCGGCGATCTTGTCGCCGCACGGGCATTGGAGCGACGGTCGGTTTTACGACGCCGGTGAAGCTCAGATCCGCGCCGACTTGGCCAGCGGCGCCGAACGCTTTGCAGTCGGCGGACGATTTCCGATCCAGGCTCGCGCGGTTCAGTTGGCCCGCATGGGATGCCTGGTGTTCGTCTACGACATGACGGGAAACGCTGATTCGATCCAGATCGGACATCGCCCCGACAAGGCGGCACATCTGGATCGCGAGACCGACTGGGGGTTCTTCAGCGCGCAGGCGGAGCTTCGTTTGCAAAACATGATGGGGCTGCAAACCTGGAACTCGATTCGCGCGGTCGATTTTATGTTGGAGCTGGACGAAACCGACCCGACCCGCATCGGTGTGACCGGTGCCAGTGGCGGTGGAACACAATCGATGATCTTGGGTGCGATCGACGATCGCATCGCCGCGGCGATGCCGTGCGTGATGGTGTCGACGTCGATGCAAGGCG
>NZ_JBFHKV010000790.1:0-4203 GCF_041595215.1 Stieleria sp.
ACGCGTCGCTGGTCGTTTCGCTGCCGTCGTGGTCGTAGGTCACGTCACCGGCGTCGATGTCGGCTTGGGTGAAGGTGTCATTGAGTCCCAAGGCGCCGAACCCGGCCAGGTACAGCGTCCCGTTGTCGGTCACGTCGGTGATGGTGTACGTCAACCCCGCGCCACTGTCATCGACGTCGCCTTCGTTGAGCATCGCCGTCGTAATCGCCGTCCCGGTCGATCCTTCCAAGACCGTCGTGCCGGTGTTGGTCGCGACCGTGGGAGATTCATTCACGTCATTGACATTGATCGTGAACACTTCACTGTACGTATTACTCGCGGAGTCGGTGACTTCGACCGTGATGTTGTGCGAAGTCGCCGACTCGAAATCGATCAAGGCGGCATTGGCCACGGAAATTTCACCAGCGGCGCTGATGGCAAATCGACCGCCGGCACTATCGGTCAGAGCGTACGTGAACGTGTCACCGGCGTCAGGGTCCACGGCAGAGACGCTTCCGACAACCGTCGTGTTTGTCGCGTCTTCACTCACGGACATCGAGAGTGCTGGCGTGCTGGCGGTGAATCCGCCACCGGAAATGTGCTGTTCGGTGAGATTGTTACCGCTCACCGAATCGGTGACGATGCCGCCGGTGGAAAGATCATTGAAGGTCCAATTGGCGATCATTCCTGATTCGGTATTGGGTAACGTCTGGTCGTAGTTCGTGGAAATCTCGCCGACGGTGCGGACGTCGTTGAAGATGCGGACGTCGTACAGCGTGCCGGAAAAGACGTCGATCGTATTGAAGCCACCCAGCACCGAATCTTGGTCCTGCCCAAAGACAAGCTCACCCGTGCCGGTTATCGTTTGACCGGTTTGATACCCCGTAAACGATTCGACCAAGGCGCCATCGACATAGAAATCCACGGCTCCATTGGTTGCGTCCCAGCTAACGGCCACATGATGTTTGTTGCCGTCAAACAGCTGGGTGTAGGTCCCCGTGGTGCTTTGCAAGGGCGACCCGTTGGAGTTTGCCGCAAACCAGATGCGGCCGTCGCTCTTGAGCAGTAAGGCGAGTTCTTCGTCATTGGCCCCATCGGCATACGACAGCAGCGGAGACAGATCTGCGCCGGGAGTGTCGATCGCGAACGAGGATTCGATGGTTAGTGTCGTCAGTCCACCGAGCAGTCCACCGCCATCGTCGGCGACGAAATAGGTGTCATTCCCCCCGTCATTGTTCAGCCCAAGGCCACCGGTTGCCGTACTTGTTGTCGTCAGATCGATGGGGGCATCGTTGACGTCGGTCTCAAAGGCCCCCAGATCCGGTGCAGCATCGTAGTAGAACCCCGGATCACTACCGTTCATGTCCGGCTGGCTGCCTCCCAGATCGACCCCCGCATCAATCGCCGGACTGGTCGGGTTGGTGAGCGAAAAATCGCCAGCTGCCGAGTTGACGTACAGCGGATCAGCATTCACGTCGGATGCGTCAGCGGTGAATCCAAAAGTTTGCCCCGCCAAGTTTGCCGGTCCGGTCACCGCGTCGGTGATCAGGTTGTACGATTCGGTTGTGATTGATCCGCCGTTCAGGTGAATGCCGTATCCGGCGCTTCCCGTGACGATATTGTTTTGCAAGATCGCGCCGGCGCCTTCAACCGAAATGCCGTCGGCAGTCGATCCGTGAATGGTGTTGTGGTACAGCGTGTGGTTGACACCGATCGTGACCTCGTCATAGGCCCCGCGTGTTCCGTTCGTGTAAACCGTGTTGGCGAAGATATCCATGCCGCCACTGCGCAAGCTCCAGATGCCTCGGTAGCCGTTCTGGGTGATCGTATTGCCGACGATGCTGTCTCCGCCGCCGGCACCCGAAGTGGTGATTCCGTTCTCGAAGTTGTAGGCGATGAAGTTGCCTTGACCTGCGGCAAGACCGCCGACAGTGATGTTGGAAGTGACCTGAGTGCTGGCGATGTTGATGCCGCTGAGCTCGTTGCGGATTCCGCCCGATTTGGCGGTGTTGGCTCCAATCGTGTTGGCGTGGATCGTTACATTGGATCCGTTCAACAGGTTGATGCCGTAGCCGTCGTTGCCGGAGATCAGGTTTCCGAATCCGGCGGCGCCGATCACGGTGTTGGTCGCTGCCGATGCGATAGTGATGCCGTCGCCGGTGTTGCCCTTGTCGAGCGTGCCGAGATTGTTTGTCCCGATCAAGTTGCCTTTGATGGTGGTTCCGTCGGCGACGTCCAAGTAGATTCCCGATCCGGTGTTACCGGAAACGACATTCGCTTCGGCCGCATCGTTTGTCCCGTTGCCATCGGTTCCGATCAGGGTATTGGTCGCCGTTTCGGCAACGCGAATTCCGTGTCCGGAATTGGCGACAATGGTCGACCCGTCGTCGAGCAGACCGACAAAGTTGCCTTGGATGATGTTGGCGTCGACACTCGCGCCGCGAACCTCAATCCCAACGCCTGTGTTGCCGGCGACCACATTGTTACGAACGATGTTTCCCGAGGCTCCATTGACGACCAGGATACCAATGTCGGCATTTGCAGCCGCGGCACCTGTCGAATCGATCCCGACCCAGTTGTTCTCGATGATGTTATTGTCAGCCGCACCATGACCACTGCTACCGGCGATCTCGATGCCCTCGTCGGTCGAGCCGTTGACGATGAAACCGCGGACCGTGCTGTCGCTAGTCCAGACCGTAATCGCGGCCGTCGCGAAGTTGGCCGTTGCGCTCGCGTCGATCTCGATCAGCGGATTACCGCTATAAGCAACTCCACCCTGACTCATCGCATCGAGAACCACCGAGTCGGTCAGAGCCGGCAGGGCTTCGGCCAAGACGATCGTTTGTTGGCTGCCGACCGCACCGATGGCAAAGTTGATCACGTCGGGTGTGGAAGCATCAAGATTGGTGGTGTTATTGGTCGCCCAAATGGCTTCACGCAACGAAATCAATCCGTCGGCACCCTTGTTGGCCAACAGGGCATCGATCGACGTGGTGTCCCCGTCAGAGACGTCGTTTGCCGTGTCGACGGTCAGGGTGTGCACTGCGGATGCTTGTGATCCGGGATCGATGTAGGTCACCGAAAGCGTCGGAGCGGTGACGCCTTCGGACGAGTTGAAGTCCCAACCGTCGGTGGAATTGATCAGAATCCCCCAGCCATAGTTCGCATAGCCGTCGACCCAACGTTGGACCGTGGCTTCCAATCCGGTAAAGGTTTGTGAGCCTGAGGTACCGGCGATACTCGCGTCCGGCGTCGACGCCAATTCGCCTCCCACGGTTAGCCCGGCAAAATCATTCCAGTTCGAAGTCTCGTCCCAGTTGTTGAGCATCTCGTACAGGCTGACGGTGCCTGCGGATGACCCGGTGACCTCAACGGTTAGCGAAGCAGACGTGATTTGGACTCCCTTGGGAATATCACCAACATCGGTGCCGACGATCCCATCAAATCGGATCAGGCCTTGTTCTTCACCACCACCGTTGTCGAGGTCGACCGCGATCGACGTCGCTGCGCCGTGATCAGCGGTTGGGCTGACTTCTTCAAGCTCGGTATCCAGTGTCCCGCTGTAGCCGTTGACATCACCCTGCTGGAAGGTCACGGTCGCGAGGATCTGAACCCATTCACGCTGGGCTTGCGCGTTGACGAAAATTTGTGTCTCGATCGTGCCCGTCGCGTACTCCAGATTCCAATCGCCACCGAGCGATTCGTGTCCCGTGGCGTCATCGCTGGCGGCGACGTCGGCATCGCTCAGCATCGCGATCGACTCGATCAAGGCACGTCCTTGGTCGGTACTGGCGAGGTCGCAACCATAAATCAACAGGTCGGCATCAGAGTCCAGTGAGTTGGCCCAGGCGGCGATGTCACCGGCGTATCCTTCGGCTGTGTCCACGTCCAGACGGACGCCGCCGAGTTGGATGCCTTCGCCATCGCCGTGACTGACAATGTGGATCGCATCGACTCCGGATAACTCAGCCAGCGTTTGTGTGATTTGAGTGACCCCGTCTTCATCGGACGATAACCGAACGATCGACCACTGCGTGCCGTCCGCCGAACCATCGCGTAGACCCGCCAACAGCGTCTCAGAGTCGTCGACACCGGCGTCAACGAAGACAACCTCCAGACGCCGTGTGGGATCGAATGAAGGCGTATCGGCCAAATCATTCGAGTGGGCTTGATCCGGTTCTGAGTCGGCAGAATCGACGTGAGGGGTACCGAACAATTGGTCGG
>NZ_JBFHKV010000791.1:0-4201 GCF_041595215.1 Stieleria sp.
GACTGCCTCGGGCCCAACTCGGGTGATCGGGCTGCCCTCAACGGTGGCCCATCAATCCAAACGACCTGTCTTCGTTGGTTCGACCTGTTTCAATCGCTGCCACACCCCAACGGTTGCGCTGTTGCGCGACAGCAGTTGCCCCGTTACGCCACCGGGCTCGCTCGCAGCCACGGTCGGTCGCTCGTTCCAAAAGGCAGTGGATTGCGACCCGGTCGTCATCGAGACCTAGAATAACGATTTTCGCCGTAGCGAATACGTCTGGACCTTGGACGGCCGAGGCTTGATTTGCGAACAGCCCGTGGATCGACTGTGTCCGCTCGGCGAGATCCGTTGGAAGGGTTCCGACGTTCGATCATGATGATCGCTAAGAAAAGGCGTCGGTCGTCCCCGCGTGAAGGAGAGTGGCAGCGTGAAGAAGAATCGCTGCGTGTAGAAGAACGGCAGCGTCGGTTCGCGACGATGCCGTGGTGGCGTCGCTACCGGGGGACACCCGGCCGAATGCGATCAAGCGCAAACGGCCAGGCGACCAGATGTTCATGCCGTTACCGACGACCGCTGTACCGGGAGTTGCTGGTCACGAACCGATCCAGATCCTTTTCCAGTTGGATCAGCTCTTCGTCGAGCCACGTGGCAAACTCCGCCCGCGAGACGTCTTCGACCAGCGCGGTGAACTGATCCCAATTCGTCGTGATCACCTGCTTGGCCGATTCGCTCTTCAAACTTGGCGTTTGTTTGTCGCTGGATGTCGACATATCGAAACCCTCCGGTTGGGGGTGGTTGTGATGTGATCAAAGCTGGAAACTGAATCTCAGTCCCACGTCGTCTCTGCCAGTTAGACGCGCCCACCAAGCTCGGGGTTCATCGTATTAACAAAGGTTCTTTGGGGAACGTTCCTTCAGTAGCAGCAAGCCGCATGCCTTTTTTCGCCCTTGCCGCCCACTTCTTGGGTCCTGACCGTGGAATTCATCCTCTTTTCACACGAAAAACGACTCGGAAATTAATTTTTGGCAATCTCGAATTGATTCCGATGCAACCAGGGGTGTGTCGTTCTGGCGACGGATTGTTTCAAAACTGCCACTTCTTCATGCAGCGGACGACTCCGAATGCTCAAAGAGACCGCACCGCCATAGAATACTCCGTTATCGTCCGATAACGGAGTGTGTTTCGACTTTAATATTTTTTTTGGCCGATTTAGCCCTCGGGTTGCCAGGGTCAACGAAGCGGTAGCGGTCGCGGTCACTGTTGCGCCAGCCATTTTTCGCAGCGTTTGGCGGAAATCTTAATCGAGGTGCCTAGCGGCTGGGCAAACAGGCTGACACGCAATTCTTCGATCATCCAGCGAAATTCGTCCGCCGAGCGGGCTTTGGGTTGCTGTTCTGCATCGGGAAACCGCGCGATCCACTGCTGCCAGAGACCGGCCACGGTTTCCGCACCGGATTGATCGCGTGATCCGGCACCGCTACGCAGTTTGTCCAATCGATAGGTGATCGCCGACAGATAGCGCGGGTAGTGCTGCAGCCACTGCCAGGGTGTGACAGACAAGAAATCAGGATGAACCAGCCAGCGGAGCTGTTCCTGCACGTCCTTGCCGGCGGCGGCGAACCGCGAGGTGGAAAGCGATTCGATTTCGCTCCGCATGTTCAAGTACGACTGGCCGAACTGGGTCAGCCATTTCGCGACTTCTTGAACGGCGACGGAGATGCGTTCGCCGCGATCGACCCGCCGCGCTTCGAAGGCCTCGCGGCCCCGCGGCAGGGCTTGGTTTTCGACAAAGGCGATCCGCGCCAACAGGTCGATCAATGACGGTTCGAACTGGGCCGCCGGAACCGCACCGGCGAGTCGGATCTTGGTTTCGTTCAACTCCGGCAACCAACGGACTTGGCGTCTCAGTTCCGCGCGTTCGCTGATCGCATACAGCCGGGTCAGGCCCTGCCGCATGATCGAATCGGCAGACGCTTGGTCGGGAAACAATCCGATCGTGACATGATCGCCCTGGTCGACGAGTGCGGGATACTGCGCGACGCGCACCCCGCCGCGCTCGCGTGTGACATCGACCGGCAGATGATCCAGATCAAAGGACCGCATCGGTTCGCTGGGCAACTCGGTATCCATCTGGCCGCCGGCGTCGCTGGATGCCTCGCCGCCACTGCCTCCGAATTGCCGGGCCAGTGGCTCGACCGATCGACCTTGCGCGATCAGCTTGCCCTCGTCATCGACGACGGAGATCAGGAACCGCAGATGTTCCTCCAGTTTTTCGTCTTGAAAATCAGATTCGCTGATCGTCATCTCCGCGTGGCGTGACATCGCACTGCACAGCGCCGGCATGAACGGGACCTGGCCGTATTGCGGTAACAGTTCCTCGTAGATTTGCTGGGCGACATCGGCAGCGGGAACCAGGTTGCGACGGATCCGTTTGGGCAGCGATTTGATCATCGCGATGATCTTGCCGGGCAGCAGCCCTGGGACGAGCCAACCGAGTCGATCGTCGCTGATTTGGGAGACGGCCGCTTGGTGGATCCGCAAGCTGACGCCATCATCTTCGGCGCCGGGTTCGTACCGATACTTCAGCGGCAGTTCGGTCTTGCCGACGGTCAGCTGATCGGGAAAGGAGTCGCTGGAGATTTCATCCGTGGCGATGTCGATCAAATCGGACGGCATCATGAACAACGTGGTCTCGTCGGCCGGCACGTCCGGGCGATCATGCAGCCAGGCCGACAGCGCCGTCGAATCGGTGAGCCGGCGGGCCCAATCGGGCACCGGCATGGCTTTGGCCAGTTTCTCCAGTCGCCCCTTGTCACAGACGTCGGCCGGCAGACGTTGTTGATAGAACTGCGCGACAACAAAGTCATCGACGACCATGTCGCGTCGTCGCGTTTTAGCCGCCAGCACTTCGAACGATTCCCGAAGTGATCGGTTGTGTCGCACGAACCTGGCATTGGTTTGCAATTGCTGTTCGACCAGTCCGTGCTGGATCAACAGGTCGCGTGCCGTGGCCGGATCGACCGGCGGCAGCGGCACGCGGCGGCGGACGACGATCGGCAACCCAAACAAGGATTGACGTTGGTAACAAAACGCACCGCCCGACTTCTGGCTCCAGTGTGGATCGCTGTAGGACGACTTGAGCAGGTGGGCGCCGATGGCTTCGACCCATTGCGGCTGGATCTTTGCCACGGTGCGGGCATATTGTTTGCTGGTTTCCACCAGTTCGGCGGCGACGATCCACTTCGGTTTGGATTCGAACACGCCGCTGCCGGGCCACAGGAACAGCTTTAAATTCCGTGGCCCCAGGTAAACATTTTTTTCGCCGGCCATGGCGACGCCGGACAGGAAACCGCTCAACAGCGCCTGGTGGACCGCCGTGTAACGCTCTTTGTCGATCGTTTGCTTGGTTTGATCGTCGGCGAACTGAATCGCGCCGATTCGCCGTCGCGGCGACGATGCACCGGCGGCCCGCGAGCGGTTCAGGTCGGATGCGATCTCACGGAGTTGGCGGTAGGTATCGGCCCATTCCCGCATCCGTGTCGGGGACAGGAAACGCCGACGCAGTTGGCGTGTGAGTTTGGCCCGCGAGCAATCGGCGCGGGCCTGTTCGTAATAGCGCCACAGTCTGAGAAACGAAAGGAAATCGCTTTCGGCGTCGCGGAATTCCGCGTGCGCCTGGTCGGCCGCTTGCTGCTGGTCTTGCGGACGTTGTCGGGGATCGGGAATTTCCATCGCCGCCGCGATCGGCAAGATTTCCGGCAGCACGCCCAGTTCATCCGCAGCCAAGATGATGCGTCCGATCCGCGGATCGACCGGCATGCGGCCGAGTGACTTTCCGATCGCCGTCAATTCTTGTTGTTCGTCGATCGCGCCGAGTTCCAGCAACGTCTGGACGCCTTCGCGGATCGATTCCGGTCGCGGCACATCCAACAGCGGCAACGCGTCCAGCGATCCGAATCCCAGCATCTTGCTTTGCAGCACGACCGACGCCAAGTTGGTCCGACGTATCTCGGGTGTCGTGAAGGCATCACGGGACTCAAAGTCCATCGGCGAATACAGACGCACGCAGACGCCGGGACCGACGCGGCCGCAGCGACCGGCGCGTTGGTCCGCACTCGCGCGGCTGACCGGTTCGATCGGCAATCGCTGCAGCTTGCTGCGTGGGCTGTAGCGGCTGATGCGTGCCGTGCCGGTGTCGATCACCGAGCGAATGCCGGGC
>NZ_JBFHKV010000792.1:0-4198 GCF_041595215.1 Stieleria sp.
GATTTGGGTGAGGTAGTCATCGGGTAATCCTCGGTCACGTAGGAACGATGCGGTCTTCTCGTAGTCGGCGTCGCGAAAATGTTCGGCCCGCTGATAGAGCCGAATCCCCAAGATCGCATCGGCAATTTGAGTGATGGTGGTTTGCCAAGCCTGTTGATCGACACTGGCGGCAGCGATCGTGGCCGGCCGTTCGGTTTGGCATTGCAACGCATCGATCACACTCTGTCGCCAAGAACGTTCCGAATCGTCGGCCGAGCCTTGATCGATTTCGATTTCAACCAGGTCGTTGACTTCATAGAAAATGGCGTCGACCGTGGCATCAAACATCGCCGCAGACGGCTCGATGATTTCAGCGCCCAACAGCGCTGCGGTGACCCGCTCGAGTAACCACAGTCGTTGATCGCCGTCCCACTGGTCGAACCATTCCACGGCGTACGTCCATGGTGGCTCGCCGTCGCGCAGCTCTGCGACGAGATGATCGACCATCATCCCGATCGCCCCCCGCACCAAATCGGCTTCGGCGCCGATCAGGTTCCGCATTCCGCGTGTCGTCGGCCAAGGCATGTCGGCGGTTCACTCAGTCGGGCAAAGGCAATGGGTCATGTCAAATTCGATTTTAGCCGCTTTCCCCTCGCGGGCGGTCGATTTAGTCGTTGTTCTGAATTCAGCGCGACGATCTTAGCCCGACGCGTAAGCGAGGGGCGGCGCGTGGCCAATACCGCTAAATCGACAAAGTTTTGACCTAGCGCAGGGCCCGTAGGCTCGCGCCAAACGGCTGATCATCAATTGATATCAGCCGGTTCGCGCCAGCGTCCGGGCGCCCGCCAATGTCGATTGAGCGGTATTGGGCGCGTGGCCCCCTGCTAACGCATGCGTTCCTTAAATCAACAGCCCGCTTGCGGTGATGATCGTGCGGCTGGTGAATAGCGAAATCCCGAGTCGTGTTGAAATCGAGCACCGCAGCGATGTTACAATGGTGAGAGTCTTCGTAGGAAACCAATATGAGTGCGACGTTGAAACTGTCTGTACCAGAGTACGAGCAAATGATTGCGCGAGGCGCATTTGTCGGTCTCGATCGCAAGATCGAATTCATTGGAGGAGAGCTGCGAGAAATGAGTCCTGCCGGTCCGGTGCATGATGATTACATTGAGTTCTTGCTCACCTGGGCGGCCGGACCAGCGGCAGACAAAGAGTGCCGAATTCGCTGCCAATCGGGTTTGCTGGTCGGCGATAGTGTGCCGGAACCAGACTTTTCACTCCTCGCTCCAAAACGCTATGGGCGCAATCGACCGACAGCTGATGATGTCCTTCTGTTAGTAGAAGTCGCTGATTCCAGTTTGACGTACGACCTTGGCGAAAAATCTCGACTCTATGCCCAAAATGGGATTCGGGAATACTGGGTCATCGACGTTGAAGGCCGGACGCTTCATCGGCACACGGATCCGGTTGATGGCAGCTACCGAAAGATTGATCTTTATGATCGTCATTCAACCGTGACTCCGACTTTCGCTCCAACGCTACCGCTCTTGCTTTCGGATTTATTCTTAGAAGACTGATTCAGCGAGCGACGAACGCCCTCCCGCCCACGACGCACCAGCGCCGATCTTCCAGAGAGACTCTTTCTGGATGCACCATGATTCCCTCAGGCTATCAAGGAACTTGCAACATGAATCGAATCGTTCGCTTCGCTCTGGCGACGGCCATCGCGTGCATCACCCTGTCGTGCGGTGCGCCGTCGTGCGGCGCCGCCGAGCGGCCGAATATCGTGATGGCCTTTGCCGATGACTGGGGAAAATACGCCAGTGCCTACGCCAAGCTTCAGCCCGGTGGCCCATCCGATGTCATCTCGACACCCCACTTCGACACGATCGCCTCCGAAGGCATCCTGTTCACCAGGGCTTATGTCAGTGCGCCGTCATGCACCCCCTGTCGCAGCTCGCTGCTTTCCGGTCAACACTTTTGGCGCTGCGTTCGGGCGTCGATCTTGCAGGGTGCGATCTGGGACTTTTCCAATCCCGCTTACCCACTGATCCTGGAACAATCCGGTTATCGCATCGGTCACACCTACAAGGTCTGGTCGCCGGGTTCACCCCGCGATGCGCCCCACGGTGCCGAACGGACTTCGTTCAACAATCACGGTCGCAAGTTCAACGGGTTTTCGCAGAACGCGATGAAGGCTGAGGACCATGAGGCGGGAAAGGCGGCGTTGCTGGATGAAGTCCGCAACAATGTTCGTTCGTTCTTGGACGCCGACGGTGACGGCACGGTCGATGGAGACGCACCGTTTTGCTATTGGTTCGGGCCGACGAACTGTCACCGAAAGTGGATCGCCGGAAGCGGCAAGACACTGTGGGGAATCGACCCGGACGACTTGAAGGGAAAGCTGCCGCCGTATCTGCCGGATGTGGACGTCGTCCGCGAAGACTTTGCCGACTACCTGGGAGAAGCCCAGGCGTTTGATGCATCGCTGGGTGTGATTCTGGAAGAACTGCGCCGCATCGGACAACTGGACAACACGATCTTGGTGGTCAGTGGCGACCATGGGATTCCAGGTGTCACTCGTGGCAAGTGCAATCTGTACGATTTGGGGACCAGTGTTCCGCTGGCGATCCGTTGGCCCCAAGGTATCAAGCATCCTGGTCGCGTCGTCGACGACTTCGTCTCGCTGCCCGACTTGGCACCGACGTTCTTGGAAGCCGCGGGCGAGCGTGTTCCGGATGTGATGACGGCGAAGTCATTGCTGAACGTCTTTGCGAGTGAACAAGGCGGACAGGTCGACCCGACGCGAGATGCCGTCTTCACCGGTCGCGAACGGCACGTCGCCAAAGCACGCGAGGGCAACAAACCGTACCCGCAACGTGCGATACGCACCGATCGGTACTTGTACATCATCAATTTCGCGCCCGACCGTTGGCCGATGGGTGATGCGGCAGGATACGGCAGACCAGACGGTCCGATGCCGTCGCTGGAGTTGCTGCGCGAGAACACGTTCAGCGCGTTCGGCGATCTCGATGCGAGCCCCACCAAAGCTTGGGTGGTGATGCATCGCGATCAGGATCCCGAGTCGTTTCAATACGCGGTGGGAAAACGTCCCGAGGCGGAACTGTACGACATCCAAGCCGACCCGCATTGCATGGTCAACTTGGCAACGGACGTAAACCATCGTGCGACCCGCGAGGCGTTGCATGAGCGACTGATGTCGCAACTGAAACAGACCGGTGATCCGCGGGTTTCCGACGACGTCGTGTTTGAACGATCACCGTTTACGGATTAAATGGCAAGCAGGATGCTTACACTGCTTGTTGGCAAGCAGGATGCTTACCCCACTTTGGTCAGGAGGAGGACGAGCTTTCGTTTTTGGCTGAGCCGGACCATGGCGTTGGGCGAAAGTTCGACACGGTTTTTGGCCTTGGCGATGTCGACACACAACAGTTTTGCGCTGTCATCGGAACCCGAATCATCGGGCAGGGTCTCGGCATGAATCATCATGCAGCGGTCGCCCTTGCGAAGCAGATAGATGGCGTCTGAGATGACATCCTGGGGATCGGTCAGCGGTTGAAAATCGAACCGGCCACTGACAAACTCGAGCTGTCGGTCACCGATCAGAACGGAAAACTGATTCAAGAATGCTTCGTCGATGGAGTCCTTGCTGACGATTTGGCGATCCTGCGCCACCGGCGGCGTTTCTTGAACGTCGGACGCGGCGTCGGCGTGTTGCTCGGCGTGTTGCTCGGTGGGGGTGACCGTGGCCGTCGCAGCCTTGCTTTCTTCCTTGGCCTTTTCTTTCTCCGCCAGCCGTTCTAGTTGCGGGAGATACGATTCAAATTTTTGAATGATCTCGCGTGCCTTGTCTTGTTTCCGCTGCAGACGCCTGACCTGTCGATCGCGATCTTTGGCTTTGACGTCGACTTCCTTTTCGGGATCCTGGCGAAGGATCCGTTGCCTGCTTTCGCGGTATTTTTCGTAGGCCTCGTTCAGTTTCGTGTGTGAATCGGCCCACTGTCGCTCGAGAAAAAAAGCTCGCGCGTCCATGATCGCCGGCGCCGAGCGGCTGCCGCGCAATTCACCGTACAGATCTTGCAGATCGTCGACCGTCATCGGCCGAGCTTTCGTCTTGTCGTTCAAGCAAGTTCACCGCCAAGAGGAAACAGAAGCGAGGAGACCAAAAGTTTAACAACCTTTGGTCTCGGCGTGTCAA
>NZ_JBFHKV010000793.1:0-4176 GCF_041595215.1 Stieleria sp.
GGCTTACCGGACGTTGTGCGATGTGGCGGCGGAGGCCTTGGACGATGCCGGAGTCGAACTTTGCCCGTCCGAGCGACGCAGCAGCGGCGTCTACCTGGGACACTCTCGGAGTAGCGGCTTGGCGGGCGATCTGGCCTATGGGACTTGCATCGCACAGTCGGCTCGGCTGCTCGGCGATGTGGAATCGTTTCGCGCGTTGAACGTCGATCATGCGCGGGTGATCGACGAACTGGTCACGGAAGTGCGTCGAGACATGCCGCATCGAGACGAACAGGGGCGTCCCACCTTGGGTCCACACGCGGCCTCCGCGATGTTGGCGGACACCTTTGCGATGGGCGGTCCCTGCATGACGTTCAATTCCGCCTGTGCGTCGTCGCTGAGCGCTCTTCACCAAGCGGTGTTGGCCTTGCAGCAGGGTCGCATCGAGATGGCGCTGGTCGGCGGCGCGTCGGTCTGTCATTTCGAAACCCTGGTGATGTTCTCCCAGGCTCAGTCGCTGAGCAGCGTGATGTCCCGCCCGTTCGACGAGGATGCCGACGGTCTGGTCGTCGGCGAAGGCTACGCGGTGGTGATCATTAAAACGCTTGAGCATGCGGTCCGCGACGGCGATAGGATTCACGGGGTCATACGCGGCATCGGGGTCTCGTCCGATGGCAAAGGCAAAAGCCTGTGGGCGCCGCGCAAGGAAGGCCAGATCGTCGCCATCCGCCGGGCCTATGGCGATGAGCTGAAGATCGGAAATCTGCAATACATCGAAGCGCACGCCACATCCACCCAGCTGGGTGATGCCACGGAAGTCACGGCGTTGGCGGAGGCGTTGAGACTTCCCGCCGACCGTCGAATTCCGATCGGCAGCGTCAAAGCGAATATCGGTCACACGCTGGAGACCGCTGGTCTGGCGGGGCTGATCAAAGCCGTGCTCTGCATGCGTCACCAGACGATCGCACCGGCGGTCAACGTCCGTCAGTTGAACCGGACGATCGACTGGGGATCGCTGCCCTTCTACGTGCCGATGCAAGCCGAGCACTGGCCCGAGCCGGCCGATGGCATGCCGCGTCGCGCCGCCATCAACGCGTTCGGCATCGGCGGTTTGAATGTCCACGTGGTCCTGGAACAGTTCGTCGGCGACGGATCCCAGGCGGCGATGCATGCCGGTGTGGATGCCACGCAAGCGACCGAACGTCGGCAACCCATCGACAACGTCTACCGTACGGGGCCATCCTGCAGTGACGCCATCGCCGTGATCGGACGGGGCACCGTGTTGCCAGGCGCGTTGAACGTCGATGCGTTTGCCAAGTTGTTGGCCAGCGGAGACGACCCCAAGGGGCCGATCCCCCAGCATCGCCTCGATCCCGAGATCTACCTCGATCCCTCCCAGCCCAGACATTGGCACTGCTTGAACAACCTGGCGGGGGTCGTGCGGGGATTTCAATACGATTGGCGCAAGCACAAGATTCCGCCCAAGCAGATCGCCCACGCCAACCCGCTGCAGTTCATGATCTTGGATGCGGTCGACCAGGCCTTCAGTGAAGCCGGATTAGACCGTGAAGTGACCGATCGCATCGGTGTGGTGGTCGGTTCGCCGTTCGGCGGCGAGTTCGCGACCCAGTTGCTGATGGGATTGCGATTGCCCGAATTCCAACGTCGTCTGACGCGTTTGCTAGGTCGGCTTGGGTGCGATCCCCGGCAGTGCGAAGCGGTCAGCCGACAGTATGCCGAAACGCTGATCCAGGCGATGCCGGCGCTGCTGGACGAAACCGGCAGCTTTACCAGCAGCAGTCTGGCGTCGCGAATCACCAAATCGTTCAACCTGATGGGCGGGGGCGTCGCCGTCGACGCCGGCAATTGTTCGTCCGCGGCGGCATTGATGTGCTGCGTCGATCAACTCGCCAGCGGTGCCTGCGACATGATGGTCTGCGTCGGCGGGCAGGAAGACCTCAGTGCGACCTTTCTGGAGCGGCTGGGGTTGACCGGTCTGCTCGCCAAGGGGGCGCCCCAATCGCCGCTGGACGCCGCGTCCGGAGGGTTGGTGCCGGCGGAGGGTTGCGGGGCGTTGCTGTTGATGCGGCTGGCCGACGCGAAACGACAAAAACGCAAGGTTTTGGGTATCATCCAAGGGGTGGGGGTCGCCACCGCCGACAGCCAGTCCGACGCATCCGAACGCGCGGTCGACGACGCGTTGCGGCGGACGACGCGTCAGGGCCAATCACTCGCAGCGGGTGACGTCGCGCGGATCGAAACCACTTCGGTCGCCTGCCAACGGCGCACCGCAGAGGAATTGGATGGGATCTACCACGCCTACGCCGAACTCGCCCGGCAACGTCCCATTTCCCTCGATTGTCTGATGGCACAAACTGGTCACCTCGGAGCCGCCTCGGCGATCGCCGCGCTGATCAAGTCGACTCTGGAACTTCAACAACTGAAAACAACGGCCACGTTCGGACTGACGCGTGCGTTGCCGTTGATCGAATCCACCCCGCTGTTCGACGTCGCATCCCAGCCCCGTCCGCTGGAAGCGTCCGACCACAGCGGCCGCCTCGTCACCGCCGTTCACAACGCCGAACGTCGAACCGCCTATCACATCCTTCTCCAACGAGATGCGAAAGTGCATGCTCCCAGCAAACCCCAGGCCCCAGTGACCGCCGACGCCTCGTACGATTCCCGCGTCGTGGACGGCATCACCATCGTCGACGCAACGCAACGCCGAAAGGAATCGATGCGAGACAAGGCGATGCGTCAGTCTGTCGCCACGTCGGGTTCGTCGTCGCGTGCTTCCGTGGCCGTCAGCGACGTTCGCCAGAGCGTCGCCCCAGCGCCGATCACTTCAGCGCCGGCTTACGACAGCGACGTTGAGTCTGCGAGGACAGAGACCGCCGCGACAGACACTGCGGCGGCCGGTCTGTCCGACGAAGCACTGAAAGAGTTTTTGACGCGTTTTGTCGTCGAACAAACCGGCTATCCGCCAGAGTTCGTCGAGATGGACGCGGACTTGGAAGCGGATTTGGGAATCGATTCGATCAAAAAAGCTCAGATGTTCGGCGAACTGGGCGAACATTTTTCGATCACCCCCGACGAATCCCTCACGCTGGACGACTTCCCCACGCTGCAGCATATCTTCGACTACCTCGCCACATCGAATCGATCATCGACTTTACCCGTCGAATCGAATCACGACTCCGTTGCCACAACGGTCGCGCCACCCGATCCAATCGAGAGCACGCAGAGCACCGCGAACCGCCGGACCTTATCAGACGATCCGCCGCATGGCGCGAGCTTGCGGGCAGCCGATCCGCCGCCCAATCCGAGCCATCGATCAACACCCGACCGCCCCGATCATGCGTCGGCCGTTCCAACGGACGATCAACAGGATCGACCACTGGATCTGATCCCCGATGCCAAGCGGATCAGCCGCACCAAAGAGTTGTTGGACTTGGCCGGACTGTCGATGCCGTATTTCGCCGAACACGAATGCGTCACGCAAGACACCACGCGAGTCGGCGGCAAACCCGTCGTCACGTTCTGCAGTTCCAACTACTTGGGCATGTCCGGAGACCCCATCGTCTCGGCGGCCGCCAAAGACGCGATCGATCGCTACGGCACCAGTGTTTCGGCAAGCCGTCTGATCGCGGGCAAACCGTTGCACCGCGAACTGGAAGACGAATTGGCGACGTTCCTGGGGGTCGAAGCGACGTTGGTTTTTTCGTCGGGCTATGCCGCGAACGAATCGATCATCGGGCATCTGTTCGGCCCCGGCGATTTGATCATTCACGACTCGCTCGCCCACAACTGCATCATCCAAGGCGCCGAACTGTCGGGGGCACAGCGGCTGAGTTTTCCGCACAACGACAGCGGGGCGCTGGATCGTCAATTGCAACAAATTCGGCACAAGTATCGGCGCACGTTGATTGCGATCGAGGGCGCTTACAGCATGGACGGCGATCATCCGGACTTGCCGAAGTTTCTGGACATCAAGCGACGGCACGACGCGTTTCTGTTGGTCGATGACGCCCACGCCATCGGCACGATGGGCATGACGGGACGCGGCAGCCCCGAGTTCTTCGATCTTGATCCGAGCGAGATCGACTTGTGGGTCGGAACGCTCAGCAAGGCGCTCGGCAGTGGCGGAGGATTCGTCGCCGGCAGTCGCGAGCTGGTCGAGTACCTCAAGTTCAGCAC
>NZ_JBFHKV010000794.1:0-4176 GCF_041595215.1 Stieleria sp.
CAGCGCGGACTTCAGCTTCCAAAACGGACGTGTGTTCTTGAACCTGCCACCGCACGGCTTTGGGGAACTCATCGTGACGACCGCTGGCGGCAGCAGTGTACCGATCGCGATGGGTTTTGCGTTCCCGGCTGTGGGTACGATTTACGATGTGGCGTTGGATACGGTCAGCGGCGACCTGTTTGTAGCGACGTCTTCGCAGATTTTGCGTGTCGACGCGGTCAGCGGCCAAACGTTAGCGGCGTTCAACCTGCCCGGCGGCAACAGCACCAACACGGGGCTGCAAGTTTTGCCGACCGCGATGACCCTCGGCGGAGTCGGTGTTTCCGCCGGAAGCCTGCTGGTCACCAATGGCAGCGTCAGCTTTGACAAACTGTACGCAGTCGATCCCACGACGGGTGTGATCCTGGCGACACTCGATCTGGGACAAAACATCGATCCGGTGGCCGGTGTCTACGATCCAACCAGCGGCAGCCTGTTTCTGCTTGACCGCAACGCGAACCTGCTCTGGCAGATCGATCCATCGACCGGCGCCGTCCAAAACAGCTTTGCATTGGCGATCGACGTCTTCCACGGCGGGCTCGCACTTGATCCGGTCAGTGGCAACCTGTGGATCGGTACTAGCCAAAGCACAACGGTCAGCGAGTACACCCTGACCGGATCGCTGGTTCGCACGGTCGATCTGGCGGCGCAAGGACTCGGCAACGAGCTCACCGGTCTGGTCTTCGATTTGGCCGGCCAGCTACTGGCGGCGTCCACGCTGGGCGTCGTCTATCGATTCGATTTAAACGTCTAACCCCTTACTCATGAAGCAACGATAGAGTCCATGTCCTCAACATTCTGTTCAAAAACATCGCGTTATGCGATTTGCGTGTTATTGGCGTTCAGTTGGACGGAGTCCCGTGCGGCGATCGTCACCATCGGGGATTTCAGCACGACACCTTCTGGCGTTGCGCAGTCGGGCAGCGTCGATATCTTCATCGAAGATGATGGATCGTTGCCGATTGAAGTCGCGGCATTCCAGCTCAAGGTCACCGTCGTCGGCGGAGACGCGGGCGCCGTTCTGACCGGTTTTGGAGCTCCATCGAGTCGCCCTTACGTCTTTTCCGGTGCGTCCTCCATGCCGGCCGGTCTGATCTCGAATGATTTCAAAATCGTCGAACTCGGTGACTTTTTGCTGTCCGGAACCAGAAACGTCCTCGGTGGCGAAGGGCTCGCAAGTCTGCAATTCTCGATCCCCGCCAACGCGACGAAGAATTTCAAACTGGACCTCAGCCTGAATCCGCAAGACACGTTCCTTGCCAACGGTGCCGGTCAAAACCAGCCGTTCACCATTCGAGGAGGATCCATTTCTGTCACGGCCATTCCCGAACCGAGTGTCGCCGCGCTGCTGCTTTGCGTCCCCGCAATGTACGTTTGCATGACGAGGCGACGGAGGAGAAGTGCCTGAGACCGGCGGGACGCGTCGTCCAACGGCGACCCTGGGCGACGCATCGGGAGGATTTAGGAGGAGGAAATTAAGATTGCTGCAGGGAAACGGACGACGGGTTTAGAATTGACATGCAAATGTCAATCTGGGCTATGGGAATCTGCTTCGCCCATACGACGATGTTTGCCCCTCCAAGCTGCCGCCAACCTGTTTCCCCGTGAGTCCGGTGATGTTCCCGAGAAGGCCTCCAAGCGCCGCGGTCGCGCTATCCGCGTTCGTGCAGTCCGCGTTGCTACGTTCATCGATTCTGCTAGTCGTCTCGCTCGTCTCTGTTGCGTCGGCACAGGACTTGAAGATCGAATTTGCCAAGGTGCTGCGGCAGTCAACCTTCAAGAGCGAATCCCATAGCATTTGGGGCGGTTCGCTGGTCAAGGGTGACGACGGCTTGTACCACCTGTTTTACAGCCGCTGGCCCAAACACCTCGGCTGGGCCTGGGTCACCGATTCTGAAGTCGCCCATGCGGTCTCCGACAGCCCGTTCGGGCCCTTCCAATTCAAAGACGTGGCGCTGCCCCGTCGCGGACGTGAGTTTTGGGACGGCTGGTGCACCCACAACCCGACGGTCCACCGCTTCGGTGACAAGTATTACCTGTACTACATGGGCAATACCGGCGACGGAATGGTCACGGGCACTCCCGGCAAAGAGAAATTGAATTGGAATCATCGCAACAACCAACGCATCGGCGTCGCGGTGGCCGACAACCCCAACGGCCCCTGGGTTCGCAGTGACAAACCGCTGCTGGATGTCAGCCGCGACGAGGCCGCGATCGACTCATTGATGACGTCGAATCCGTCAGTCTGCCAACGCCCCGACGGCGGATTCTTGATGGTCTACAAAGCCGTCGGAAAAGAATACCCGATGCCCAACGGCGGCCCGGTGGTCCACGGTGTGGCAACGTCGGATCACCCCACCGGACCGTTTAAAAAACACGACCGTCCGATCTTTACGTTCCAAGGCGAACGTTTTCCGGCAGAAGACCCGTACATTTGGCACCAAGCCGGAAAGTACCGGGCGATCGTCAAACGGATCAAACACGAAGGCAAACAACGCGTGTTCTCGTTGGTGCACTACGATTCGCTTGACGGTTTCGATTGGAAACCCGCCAAACACCACGAGATTTCCGAACGGATCGTTCAATGGGAAGACGGAACGGTCGAGCAGTTTGAACACCTGGAACGGCCGCAGGTGTATTTGGAAAACGGCGTCCCGATCGCCTTGCTGTGTGCCGCCGATACCCGCGACGCCAATCGCGTCCGGCACTCCTTCAACATCCAGATTCCGCTGCGTGTTTCATTGATGCCGGCAGCGGCCAGTGATGCTGCGGCCAGTGATGCAGCGGCCGATGAGCCTGCGGCGGGATTCCCCTATGTGTTGCCAAAGCAGAAACCGGACCGCCCACTGAGCGAGGCGATGCGGCGCAACTACGACGCCTATCCCGCGCCCCGACCCGAAGACAACGAGTTGTACACACGATTCAAATACACGCCGCTGAAGGGCTTGGATGATCACGGCGGTGATGGAACCGTCTCACGTCGTGATCCATCCAAAGTGATTTTCGAAAACGGCAAGTACTACGTTTGGTACACCAAACGCGACACCCCCACTCCGCCCCAAGGGCCCGACGGGTTCACCGACACGAAGCCCTCAAGCGACTGGGATTTGGCCGACATCTGGTACGCCACCAGCGAAGATGGATTCAGCTGGGACGAACAAGGCATCGCGGTCGCGCGGCCCGAAAAGCCGTTGCTCGGATGGCGATCGGTCAGCACACCCGATATCCTGGTTTGGAAAGGCAAGTACTACCTGTATTACCAAGGGTTCAGCGAGGCCAGCGGAACGCGTGGCGATGACTGTCCCGTTGCAGTCTCCTACGCTGATTCGCCCGACGGACCGTGGACTGCCCATCATCAAGTCGTCCTCCCCAACGGCGCCTCGGGACAGTGGGACCAGTATTCAGTCCATGATCCCTACCCGTTGGTCTATCGCGGAAAGATCTACCTGTATTACAAGTCCGACTTCGACGGCGACCCAAACCTGGTCCGGATGCAGGGGCTTGCCATCGCCGACGATCCGTTGGGCCCATTTAAAAAACATCCGCTCAACCCCGTGATCAACTCCGGGCACGAAACGACGTTGTTTCCGTTTCGCAATGGGATCGCCGCGTTTGTCATCCGCGACGGTCTAGAGCACTCCACCATCCAATACGCCCCCGACGGCGTCCATTTCAAAATCGCATCGATCGTTTCGCTGATGCCCAACGCGGGCGGGCCGTTCATCCCCGACGCGTTTACCGACACACAAAACGGCCGCGGAATCACCTGGGGGCTGTCACACTTCACCAACGTCTCCACGTGGGACAAGAACCACGCCATTCTTGCCAGATTTGATTGCGATCTGTCGCTCGATGTCAATGATCCGGAGATGAAACGCACCGGCGATTATCACAAACCGGACGTGTTTTTTGAACAAGGTTTAAGTAGCAAACAAAAGGCACGGATCGAGGAAGAGAACAAGACGCTGATGAAACCGTAGTGCTCTGTTCAAATTTGAATTGAGGGTTGTGCTTTTCGAGCGGAAACTAGTCAGGCTGTATTTTGCGCAGCGATGAAATTGTACTGTGTCCTCGGATGCACTTTGCCCACGGATGGCAGCGCGAACCCACGGATGACAGGGTGCCAAAAATCCGTGG
>NZ_JBFHKV010000795.1:0-4169 GCF_041595215.1 Stieleria sp.
AGCGATTTGCAAGGCCTCGCCTTTGGCCTTCGCCATCTGAATCGACAGATTCAACCCCAACAGCTGCGCCGTACTCTGGGCGGTGGTCGCGACCTGTGAATCACTGCCGTCGATCAGAATTTGCAGACTCGCTTGTTCGCCCCGCAGCAACTGATCCACATAGCCCGGCGGAATTCGCACACCCACTTTCGCCCGCCCCGACGACATCGCCCGCTGAAACGCGTCTTCGTTCTGCACGTGTTCGATCAAACGAAAGCGACGGGTGTTGACCAACGCATCGACCAATTCGCGCGACTGCTGACGGCCGTCCATGTTGAAGACCACCGTGGGAATGTTTTCGATCTGCGTGTCGATCGCGTATCCGAAGATGATGGTCTGCATCACCGGGACGACCAACATGAAAAAGAGCGTGGTCGGCTGCCGGCGAATGTGCACAAATTCCTTGATCAACACTGCCCACAAACCGGCCATCGTCCCACGTTGAGCGGATCGGGGTCGGTGACGGACGGGTTCAGCGGAAGGTTCTTCCACCGACGGTGCCGACTCGATCGACGACACCTGGCCCTGATCCGACAGGTCGCCGTCTGAACGGATGCGACCAAGCTTTTCCGCATTGCGGGTCAGCGTCACAAAGACGTCTTCCAGACTGGGCGGAACCTCGCGAGTCGCCGCCGATGCGTCCATGCCCAATTGCCGCAAGACGTCTTCAGGGACGCGTGATTGATCTAAGAGCAGGTGGATCGTTTCGCCGAACAAGGTCGCGTCGCGGACCTCCGGCAACTGACGCAACGCCGCGAGGTGCTGGGCCGGAGCGGGCACCCGGATCTCGTAGCGACGCGAATCAGCCGGATTCACTTCCGGAAGCTGCTTGAGTTGCTCGGGTTTGCCGAGCACCAACAGCTCGGATTGATAGATGTAACCCACTTCGCTGCAGCGTTCGGCTTCATCCATGTAGTGCGTCGTGACAAACAACGTGACGCCTCGGCCGGACAGTTCGAACAACAAGTCCCACAGGTGCCGCCTGGCGACGGGATCGATGCCAGCGGTCGGTTCGTCCAGGAACAACACGTCGGGTTCGTGGATCAGCGAGCAAGCCAGCGCCAAACGCTGTTTCCAGCCGCCCGAGAGCGTCGCGGCCAACTGCGGCAAACGGTCGGCCAACCCCGTCAAATGGAGCACGGCTTGGCGACGCTCGACCAGTCTTTGGTGATCGAGCCCGTAGATCCGACCATAGAAATCGATGTTCTCCTGGACCGACAAATCGCCATACAGGCTGAATTGTTGTGACATGTAACCGACCCGCGGTTTGATCTGTTCCGCATCGGTTCGCACGTCCATCCCCAGCACACGCGCATCGCCACCGGTCGGCGGCAGAATGCCCAACAGCATCCGAATGATGGTCGATTTTCCGCTGCCGTTGGGACCGAGTAAGCCGAAGATCGATCCTTGATGTACCTGGAAACTGACATCGCGCACGGCCACCAGCGGCCCAAACGAGCGAGACAGACCACGGACATCAATGATCGGCCCCGTCATCGATTCGCACCGAGTTCATCCAGCCAAACGTCGACGATCATTCCCGGCCGCAACAGATCATCTTGATCGTCGATCCCCACCTTGATGCGAAACACCTGTTTCGATCGTTCCTCGGGGGTCTGCACGTTACTGGGCGTGAATTCGGCTTGCCGAGCGACGAACGTCACCACGCCCTCAAAGGTTCGGTCGGGATGGCTGTCGATGCTCAACCGCAGGCGCTGGCCGACGTTCACGACGCGGGTTTGTGGAACGTAGCTGCGTACCCAGAGCTCGTTTCGATCCAGCATCGATAGCACCGGCGCTCCCGGTGCGACCATGTCACCGGGTTGCAGATCCAACGCCTCGATCCGACCATCGATGGGGCTTTTGACACGCAGTTCTTCCTTCTGTCGCCGGATCGCCTGCAACGCCGCTTCGGCCGCATCACGCGACGCCTTCGCTTGCTCGATTTCTTCCTGGCGGTAACCGCGCTGCATCAATTGCCACGCCTGACGGGCTTCCTCGACGCTCGCCGCCGCACCACGCAATTCTTCGTCGCGCGTTCCCGCCAGTAGCAGTTCCAATTCTTGTTGGCGGACGACCAGGTTCGCCGACGCGGCTTCCAACGCTTCTCGAGCGGCGTCCATTTCCTGCTGCGACGTCGCGTTGGATCCGGCAAGTTTGGAGAGTCGTTCATAACCTTGCGTCGCGAGTCTCTTTTCCGCTTCGGCCAGTGCCTGCCGTCCCCGCGCCGCTTCGATCTCTTGTGGCCTCGGTCCGGCAACCAGCAGATCCAATCGAGCTTGCAGCTGGTCGAACTTAGCTTTCGCTTGTGCGATTTCCTCGTCTCGGAATCCGGCCAGAGTTTGTTGGTACTGCGATTGGCGGGCAGCGAGCGACAACTCGAGTTCCTTTTCCCGTTCCAACAGATCATAGGGCTCAAATTCCACCAACACGTCTCCGGCAGTGACTTCCTGGCCCTCTTGGACATGGACCATTGCAATGCGCCCGCCCACGCGCGAGCCGAGTCGAATCTCGTCGGCCTCGATCATTCCTGAAACCCGTGGCGGATCGGGATTCCACTTGCTGTAGAACACCAGTGCCAGCAGAACGCCGACGGCCGCTGTCAGGGGAATGAACCGAGTGAGCATGTTGAAAGAATCTACAGGGGATCGGTGAAAGCCTAGTGCCGCGACGTTAAGCGTGGTTTCCTCGAATTGCGGCCCGTCGGCTCGCGCCCAATACCGCCAAATCGAGATGGAGGGGCGCCCGGACGCTGGCGCGAACCGGCTGATGTCGATTGATGATCAGCCATTTGTCATCAGGTTATTCTCCACTGGTTGCTGATGGACGTGTGTCGGAATCGGCATCGGATTTGGGCCGCAGCAGCCAAATGCCGGTTTCGATCAATTTGGCAAGTTCGACGGCTTCGATCGTCTGCTCCACCTGCCGAAGTGTATCGATCGCCCCGATCGCTTGCTTACTGAGTGATGTGAGGCGAAGGACGCGGGGCGGCTTGAGTCCCTTGACGAAATAACAGGCTTGCTTTTCGAGCGCGGGAACGATGCGCGTCTTCTTGTCATCGCCCTGCCGCAATTCGATTCTTGGTCCGCACCGGTAGGCTTCGGCGACATCATCCGGCAAGTCGACGTCCGACGATTCGTCAGCGGTCGCGTCGACGCGGCGCCCTTCCATTGCGACTTCATGTTCCAGCGCGGTGACCAGGTCACGAAACGCTTTTTCGGCCGGTCGGATCAGCTGCTGCATCCGCGTTTGTGCATTTTTGACTTCGTTCAACTTGGCCAATGGAACCGCCTGGCGTCCTTGTCTGGCCGACGAAATCACGGACAGGACCGTTGAATTCCAGCGACCGGTGATCCCGTTGAAACTGGTTTCCAATTGCCGGATGCGTTCCAAGCAGGCATGAACCCTTCCCAGCTGGAACTCTTTCTGGGCGTCGGAGATCGACGAGGCGAACGAGGCGACTCCGGGTAATCCGCCGATCACCACGCCACCGGGCAAACCGCGAACGGCGCCCCCGGTCAGGCTCGCCGTCCGTTGGATCGCACCGATCACGTTGGAAAAATGTGCGGCTTCAAGCTGGACCAATCCACGCTTCGACATCGGTTGCGAAAACACTCCTGTAAGAAAAACACGCGACGGGACCCCGCGACCTTGATTCTATGGTCTTGTCCCGGCCAAGGTTTGAGATCGTCCGCGGAAAGGGGACGCTGTGAAGCGTTTTTTAGCGACAGTCCGCGAGCCCTCCGGTGTTTCGGTAACGATGAGGAACCGGAAGGCTTGCGCTGGACCGCTAAAACGTTGGTGTTGACACTCTGTTCGGTTTACGCGACTTCGCTTCCTTTTGATTTCCATCACCGCTCGGTCTCGCTTCAGCCGAGACAGGATGGGTCGTGAGGAACCTGGGCGGACGGAAGATTGAAAATTGCAAAATGCAAATTTGCAATTGGAAGTTTTCATTTTGCAATTTTCAATCTCTTGCTCCGTGTCCTGCAATGGGGAAACGGGCGCCAGGCATTGCAAGAATGAAACCAGCGCAAAGGAAGAAGGTCGTCAACCCCGAACTTTTTGCAGCCCAGGCTTGCGCCCTGCCGCGAACACCTCGTCAAACGCAGGGGATCAATGCTTCACAG
>NZ_JBFHKV010000796.1:0-4165 GCF_041595215.1 Stieleria sp.
CGCGCCTCGCCGTCTTCGATGCTGGTCGCGAACAAGGTGACGTCCTGTGGCTGTCCCGTCAGTCGCCAATAGCTTTCATCATACAGCTGCAGCGGCTCGATGTTGCGCATGATCGGATGGTCGGTGTTGTGGACGTTTAACGTCAGCGGTCCGTGCCGGTAACCGATGCTGCCCCCCTTGGACGCTAGGCCAATCCGCCTGGCAAACTCGCCGGCTCGGTCGTTTCCGTTGACCGCCCAATGGATGTAAACCGCTCCGCCACCGCGATCGAAAAACTGGTCCATCTTGCTTTGTCGCTGATCATTCCAATCGCCCTTTTGAAAAAACACCAGGACGTCAGCGGTCGCGAGTTGTTTGTCATCAGGAAAGTCCCAGGCCGCATCGACGTGTACGGCTTCGGCGGCTGCAAGCAACTGCCCCCACTGAATCTGCCACGCCGGGTAGTCGTGTTCACCCGGGCCATGATCTTTCTTGCCCGCCACCAAGACAATGTGGATCGGGTCGGGCGGGCTCGGTAGCGGCTGCGACCCGGCCAGGACGGCAGCGACTTCGGCTTGGGTGCGTACCGGTGGCGCTTCGAGCGGCGAATCCAGCGGCATGTGTGGCGGCGGGGTCAGCAAGAACGTCATCAGGTCGCGGAACTGGTCCGGCGTCAGTTTTTCGTCCAGGCCCTTGGGCATCACGGACACGTCGGCCGGCTTGATCGTGTCGATCTCCGCTCTGGTCAACCGCGTGGTCTTGCCATCGGCATCCCCCAAGATCAAATGCCCTTGCTGGGTTTGCAGCGTTCCGGTCAACACGCGGCCATCGGTGGTCAACACGGTGTTGCCCAGGTAGTCCGGATTGATCGCAAAACTTGGATGCTTGATGTCACGTTCCACCGACGCATAGTCGCGATGCACCAAATTGGTCAGGTCGGGCCCGATGTTGGGTCCGCCGCCGTGAATCGCGTGACACTTGAAACAACCTGCCGCGTCACTGTGGAACACGCGTCGCCCCCGGCCCCAGTTCCCGCCTTCGATCTCGGCGATTGTTTTTGATTCAACCGGCTCGGTATCCGAACCAGACTTCGAGGTCCACGGCAAAGAGACACGGCGCAGTGGCAGGGCACGCAATCGCGAGTCTTCGTTGGTTGATGCGGCGAGCGACCAATCGGGCGCGGAGTTCGCGGCAACCCGCGCACGCAGCGTCAGCGAAACGCTGTCGGCCGACTCGGGGGCAATCTCGACGCGGGCAACAAATCTTCCGTCATCCCCGCGAGTCGCCGCGATTTGCCGGTCTGCGATTTCAAGACTCAACGGCTGGGACGAACTGGCCGTCAGCGTGACGATTTCTTCGGGCCACTGGTAATCCAACGTCGAACCCGGTTGGACTTTCGGTCGCAGCAGGTCCTTCATGTCCAGCCGCGTCTTCAGCGTCATCTCGCCCCCGTCTGGCAACAGCGAACGGAGGTGATCATGGATCGCACTTTCACGCGTAAATTCGTCGGACACCTGCCAGTTGACGTGCGGCAACCAACCCGTCCATCGAACCGCGTCCGCCCCGTCATCGGCGTGACGGGCGAACGTTGCTTCGACACCTCCGAGCGTCAGGTCCAGATCGATTGATCGGCGTTGTTCGATCGATGCCCCAGTTGATTGGACGTCGAGGGGTTGATACGGGATCGACACGGCGTAGTGTGAATTGGCCAGCATCGGATCGGTTTGCAACAGCACGTTGCGGCGATCGGCGGACAACGCCATGCCGCGGACGGCGAGGTTTCGGCGCGGCGTCGCCAATTGCCGCTGAACGACCGCGTAGGGTGGCACCAGCGTTTCGAATTGATCTCCGGCGCGGACGAACGGGCCATACTGAATCACGATTTGATCGGCGACGTTTTGCAGCATCGCGGCGTCCAGCGGACGATCGAACGCGATCTGAATTTCACGCGACGAATTTGCCCAGGCTTGAAGGGGGCGGGCGATGTCCGGATCGGACATGCGGATGCGAAACAGTTTGCCTTTGCCCGTCGGTCCGGTGCCCCAGTCCGGCGGTCCGCTGTGGCACGCGACCACCAAGTCACCGTTCGGGGCGACGCAGGCATCGATGGTCAGCATTTGTAAGCACGCCAACAACTGGGTGGTTGCAACATAGCCGGCTTCTGTTTTGGCGAGTTGGGTTCGCCAGAGCTTGCCACGCGACTCGCCGCAAACAATCGCGTTTTCCGCCCAACCGCTCGGACCGAAACGAGGCGCCGACACACCGTCACCGTTGAAAACCATCCCGCACGTCGATTGATGTTGTGGGGCGTAATCGAACACCGACGGTTCGTCGATGACGTCTGGATTGTGTCGCGGATGCCGCGGCGGAAAACCGTAATGACGATCCGGGACGATATGTAGGAGTTCATCGAACGGATTTCCGTTGGGCAGCCACGTCGCACCTTCTTGCTCGGCACAAAACAAGTCGCCGTGCCGGTTAAAGGCGAATGCGATCGGGAAACGAATGCCGGTGCAAACCGTTTCACGCGTCTTGAAGTCCGGAGAGACACGCTGCACGGTGCCTCGGTCGCTTTGCAGGTCGTACTTCGCGAGACCTTGATCGTCGATCAAGTAGGCGTTGGCATAGTTCGCCGTCCCCAGGCCGAAGTACAAGGACCCGTCGGAGCCCATGGCGATTCCGGTGGCGTCAACGTTTTGAGGGATTTCGTCCCAACCCGTTGCCACCACCATTTCGTCATCTGCCCGATCGTCGCCGTCGGTGTCAACGATCAACGACACCTTGCCTTTGCTGGGCGTGAAGATGCCTTGGCCGTGCGGATAGTCCGTTGGCGTGACCAGCATGCCGATCGGTCCCCGCAGCGACCCCTCGTTCTTCCAAAACAGTTCCGCCCGGTCTTCCAGTCCGTCGCCGTCGCTGTCGCTCAACAAGTGGACGTCACCGTTGTATCCCAACGTAAACAGTTTACCGTCGTCCCGGAATCGGACGTTGTTGACGTTTGTCAGCTCGACGGGAATCTCGTGGACCTCGAAACCGGGAATCAGCATCTGGATCACCGGTGGGTTTTCGACCTTGACCAGTTCGACCGAATCCTGATCCAGCTTCAGCGCGCCCGGCAACTCTTCAGCGAGGTTTGCATGCTTCGCTGCTAGATAACGCTCGACCGCCCCCGTTTCTTCGTCCGTTAACGTTCGATCGTAAATCAACACCTCCGCGATGTCGCACGGCAACTGACCGTGAACCTGCAGCTTGCCCGGGCCGTTGGTGTGAAAGCGAGCGCCCAGCGTCATCTCCACCAGAGAGATCTCGGACGGTCGATAAGCCCGCCGGCCGGTGTCTTTGCCGTCGACCCTCAACGAAACCATCTCTGATGCTGCATCGACGTGCAGGGTGACTTGATGCAGCGTTCCGAACGCGCGACTGCCTTCCGACAGATCGCGAAACCCGCCGAAACCACGTCCCTCGGCATTGATCACGTCAAGCTTACGCGTCGGTCCCGGACCGAGGTCCAAATTGAATCCGGTTTCGTAGTCGCGTCCGCCCGGTGCATTGGACGAGAGCCAACCACGGAACTCGCCGGGGTTCGCATGTGCCGCCACAACGGTGAAAACAGTGAGCGATTTCGACGTGAGGTCGTTGCCGGCGCTGCGCAGGTGCGAGCGATCAAACCGCACCACGTGCGATTCCGCCACTTCCACAAGCGTCGGTTGATGGTCCTCTGTTGTTTGCGAAAAATCGTGCACACCGGCGGCGAGGTTCTGCCACGTGTTGACCGGCCCCGGCCGCTGTGATTTTGCCAGTTCGCCAGCATCGAGGTGCAAGACCAGCCCACTCAACTCGGGAATCGCCGGCACCGGTGGGTTTTTCGCCGGCGCAAGTCCAGCGATGAGAGTCAAACCGAGCAGCGAAAGAGTTCGAACGATGCGCATGGACATCCGCAGCTTTACCAATGGGGCTAATGATGGTGAGCCGATCGGGCTCGGGGGAAGGCGTCCCGTATTGTAGCCTGTTCACATGTGCCAGGTTGGTGCGTTGTCTCGCGCGGATGAACGATTCAATCGACGCTGGGTCTCGCGAGGTGGAGCAGTCGCCGTAAGGCATGCTGTGCATGCCATCAGACGATCTGTCACGCACAGCGTGACCTACCGTTGTATGATGTGTGCCCTCCGCGATGCCGCTCCCCGCC
>NZ_JBFHKV010000797.1:0-4161 GCF_041595215.1 Stieleria sp.
CCGCGGAAGTCTTCAGTGCGAGCGTGGTCCAGAGCGTGGGACGCGGACAATTGGATGGGGAAACCCTTCCGCTCGATGCGACGACCGACGCACTGGGAATCACCGTCAGCCTGTGGTCGGTCGGCATCGCGGGGATGTTGCTGTGCCTGTCGGCGTGTGTGTCCGGATGGAGGATGACGCCGTTTGCGGTCGTCGCGACGATTGTGATTTTGTTCGGTGCCAAACTGGGGCTGCCGGGTGTCGGTCCGGCGCACGCCTGGATGGTGGCCGCGGCGGTCGGTCTGGTGATCTATTTGCCCGGAGTGTTGTACGGCGAGTCGAAGTCGTAGGCTGGATGTCGTCGAATGGGCTGGGTGTTGTCGGTCAGCCGTCGGCATGCACAGCATGCCCTACGGTTTGGCATGCACAGCATGCCCTACGTGGCGGAACGTAAATTCATTATGTTCATCGAAATCCACTCAAACCACTCTCACTCCGCGGAGAATTGCAGATGGCAGAATTTGAATACCAAGACGTTGCCAAAATGATTGACCATTCCTTGCTCAATCCCACGCTCACCACCGACGACTTGGAAGCCGGCATCCAGCTGGCGCTCGCCTATGATGTCGCAAGTGTCTGTATCATGCCGTACTACATGAAAAACTGTGCCGAACGGCTGGCCGGCAGCACGGTCAAGGCGTCGACGACGATCGGGTTTCCCCACGGCGGACACACGACGGTGATCAAGCGTGCCGAAGCGGAACAAGCCATCGCCGACGGCTGCGAAGAATTGGACATGGTCGTCAATATTTCCAAGGTCCTCAGCGGTGATTGGGACTACGTGCGAAACGAGATTGCCGAGATCGTGGAGATCGCCCACAACGCCGGTCAAAAGGTGAAGGTGATCTTCGAAAACTCTTATCTCAACAACGAGCAAAAAATCCGCCTGTGTGAAATTTGCACTGAGGTGAACGCCGACTGGGTCAAGACATCCACCGGTTACGGCAGCGGCGGCGCGACGCAAGAGGACTTGAAGCTGATGCGCGAGCATTCCGGCGACCAGGTGCAAGTCAAAGCGGCCGGTGGCGTCCGTGATCTGGATACCCTGCTGGCCGTCCGCGCGATCGGGGTGACTCGCTGTGGTGCCAGCCGAACCGCCGAAATCCTCGGCGAAGCCCGCAAACGATTGGGCTTGCCCGAGATCGAAGCGACCGCGTCGGACAACTCGGGGTATTAGCAGCCAAGAGGATCCTGGGGCGGCGCAACCATCGCAAAGACTCGGTTCGCTAGCCCCGGGCTATGGAGATGCAGGCCCTCCCGGTGAAGCGAGTCTCCAGCCGGATGCGCTCCGGCGAGAACCGGCTGATAGAATAGGGCGGTCGTTGATCCCGCCGTATTCGTCCAGCCGCCTCTGTCCAGCCCTCGAAATCTTATGTACCGCTTCGTTGCACTGTTTCTCGCTTGCTCTACCGTTGCCGCTGCCGTCGAGCCGCCGCGATTGTTGGATCCCGATCTGCAGATTGAATTGATTGCGTCCGAACCGGATCTGGTGACGCCGACCGGTTGTTGCTTCGATGACGACGGCTCGTTGCTGGTGATCGAGTGTCACACGCACTTTCCGCCGGACGATTACGTCGGTCCCAAAACCGATCGCATCTACCGGTTTGATGACAGTGACGGGGATGGCGTGCTGGATCGACAATCGCTGTTCTACGAAGGTGGGATCGCGACGATGAACATCGTCAGTCTCGGCGACGGATCGTTTGCCGTCGCGACGCGGAGCGACGTCGTGCGGCTGCGGGATACCGACGGGGACAAGGTGGCCGATGAACGCACCGTCTTGTTGTCCCACAACACCGCCGCGGTGTATCCCCACAACGGACTGGCCGGATTGACGATGGGGCCGGACGGTTGGCTGTACGTCGGGCAAGGTGAAAATTTTGGCGAACCCTATGAGTTGGTCGGAACGGACGGATCCAAACAGATCGGCGGCGGGGAAGGCGGTAACGTGTTCCGTTGCAAAACGGACGGCAGCGATGTTCAGCGTGTGGCTACCGGATTCTGGAATCCCTTCGGATTGTGCTTCGATTCCGCACGGCGACTTTGGGGCGTCGGAAACGACCCCGATGCGATGCCGCCGAATCGTTTGATGCACATCGTCCCCGGCGGTGATTATGGATTCCAGTTTCGATTTGGCCGAGCCGGCGTTCATCCGCTGCAGGCCTGGGACGGTGAATTTCCCGGCACCTTGCCGATGACGGCCGGGACCGGTGAGGCCGCGTGTGCCGTCGCCGTGCACGGGCAACACCTGTGGGTGACCAGTTGGGGCGACAATCGCATCGAACGCCACAGCCTGGTCCAACGCGGTGCGACGTGGGGGACGACCGTCGAGACGGTCGTCCAAGGGGATGCCAATTTTCGTCCGGTCGCGATGGCGGTCGCCGCTGACGGCGCAGTCTACGTGACCGACTGGGTGGATCGAAGTTATCCGGTTCACCGAAAAGGACGTTTGTGGCGGGTGGTCCAGAAAACGGCCGAAGCAAGCGCGACCGACGACGACGTGCCTGCACTGACCGCCCCCGAGAAACACGTCGACGTATTACGTGAAGACGGCTCGCTCGCAATCGATCGCAGATTGCAGGGGCTCGACAGCCCCGATCCGTTTGTCCGTCAGGCCGCCACGTTCGGGCTGGTGCAAACGGACCAATTGATGTCGATGGGACGTGAGCAGGCGACGACCGCAGACCAGCGTGTCGGGTTGCTGACCGCGTGGCGCTGGAAGGAAATGGTCGACCCGAGCTGTCTGTCCGCTGATGAACGTCGCGTTCTGATTGAGTGGGGATTGGGGGATCAGTCCGAAGCCGTGCGGTTGGCGGCGATTCGCTGGGCGACCGAACGCGACTGCAAGGATCAACTTGCGGCGATCAAAGGTTTGCTGCAACGCCCCGAGATCTCGCCACGCCTGTTTTCAGCGGTGATCGCATCGATTGCGTATTTGGAAACCGGTTCGGCGTCGGGACGAAGTCGTGATCCGGCGATCGAAAAACTGTTGATCGAATTTGCCGGCAATTCGAACGCGTCGCCCAAGTTACGCGCGATGGCGATCCGTCGCATCCCCGAACTCTCCGAGACGCCGACCGACCAACAACTTCGCCAATGGCTCGACGAACAGCCCGACCGTGATTTTGCCAAGGAAGTCGTCCGCCTGTTAGCCGCCCGCGGTGGCAAGGCAGCGCTCGATCAACTCGCCGCGATTGCCGCTGAAGAACGATTCGACTTGCAAACCCGAGCCGACGCGTTGGCGGGGTTGTCACGCAACGCCGATGCGTACGCCACGCTGATCAATCGTGCTTCGCTGCCCAAACAGCCCGACACGTTGCGGGTGGAGGCACGGCGCATGCAGAAGCGGAATTGGGGGGCCGACGAATCACGTCCGGACAAAGACGACGTGGAGGCGTGGATGGCGTTGATCGCCGACCAAGGCGATGTCGATGCGGGACGTCGCGTCTTTTTTCGCACCACGTGCGTGAACTGTCATCGGCACAGTGGGCGTGGTGCCCAGACCGGACCCGACTTGACGACGTTATCGGGCAACTTGACGAAAAAACGCGTGTTGGATTCCATCCTGCATCCCAGCAAAGAAGTCGGGCCGCTGTATGTGCCCTGGAAGATCTTGACGACCGATGGGAACGTATTGACGGGGTTGAAATTGGATCGTGCCGGAGCCGGCAATAGCATGCGGTTTCAAGGTGCCGACGGAGAGGTTTTTGAGGTCCCGCTGGCCGAGGTTCAGCAGCAAGAACCGGTCGATCAATCGATCATGCCGACCGGATTGGAGGGCACAATGAGCCTCGGCGAACTCCGCGATTTGATCGCATTTTTGATCGGCGAGTGAGCGTTGTGTGGGATGCGTCTGAAGGCCGGATGCCAGCGCATGTTGGTGTGCAGGCTTTAGCCGCGCGTCTTGCTGCTTCGCAGCGCGTGAGGAATCGCCTAAAGGCTAAACACCAACGAGTGCTGGTGTGCAGGCTTTAGCCGCTCGTTTCGCTGCTTGGGACGTCGTTTGTATTACTGACGAATTACTCGCCGTACCGCGTTGTGGGAACGACTCGCGAGCGGCAACCGCTCCTGCGGCCCGCACGCCAGCGGCGTGCCACATCAAAGCTTGGGGTCGCGCCCGCG
>NZ_JBFHKV010000798.1:0-4159 GCF_041595215.1 Stieleria sp.
ACATCTCGCCGGCGAGGAAATTCCGATCGTCGGTCGGATCACCGCCGTCGCCGATGTCTTCGACGCCCTCAGCAGCAAGCGCTGTTACAAAGACGCCTTGCCGCTGGATCAATGCATCGAAATCATGCGGAAAGAACGCGGCAAACATTTTGACCCCAAGGTCTTGGATGCGTTCCTGGCACGCATCGACGAAGTGACACAGATCGTCGTCAGTTTGGCCGACCAGTGATCTAGGCATACCCCGCCGCGGAGAGCGACTGATAAACGATCAGCGCCGCGACGTAGGCCAAGACGGTCATGTAGATGAATTGAAAGACCGCCCATCTCCAGCTTCCGGTCTCACGCTTGGTCACCACCTGTGTCGGCAAACACTGCATCGCCAACACAAAGAACACCAACAAACTCAACCCGGTGGCCGTTGAAAACACCAGCGTGCCGTCAGGACGTCGTTGCCGCCGCAGCGTCTCGACCAACCCGGCCGGTTCCTCCGCGGCGTCTTCGCCCAAACCGTACACGATCGAAAGCGTTGACACCAAGACCTCACGCGCCGCGAACGAGGTGATGATCCCGACATCGATCTTCCAATCGAACCCGAGCGGCGCGAAAATGGGTTCGACCATCCGGCCACATCGCCCCGCAAAGGAATACTCCAGCGCCGCCTGAGCCTGTTCTCTGTCAGACGAGAACGTCCGGTCATCGGGCAGCTTCGGATACGTTGCCAAGGCCCACAGGACCACCGAGATCAACAGGATCGTCGTCCCCGCGCCACGCAAGAAGACCGTCGCCCGTTCCACCGTCGTGAACCAGGCATTGCGAAAGCTGGGCATCCGATAATTAGGCAACTCCAGCACCAGCGGCGCCGCTTCGCCCGGAACCACCGTCTTCTTCAACAAAAACGCCGTGGAGAACGCGGCAAACAGCCCCAACAAATAGGCACCGGCAAACATCAACGATGCTTTCCAGGGGCTATCGCCAAACAGCAACGCCGCGACCATCACGTAGACCGGCAAACGCGCCGAACACGTCAGCAACGGCAACACCAGAATCGTCACCAACCGGTCTCGCCATGTCTCGATCGTGCGAGCGGCCATGATCCCCGGAATCGCACACGCGTGCGCCGAGAGCATCGGCACAAACGCTTTGCCGGGCAGCCCCACACGACGCATCAACCGCTCCATCACAAACGCCCCACGGGCCATGTAGCCGGAATCTTCCAACAGCGTGATGAAAAAGAACAGGATGCAGATCTGTGGCAAAAACACCACGACACCCGCGATACCACCCACCACTCCGTCGATCGCCAACGAGCGAAAATCCTCCAGCGGCAAACTGCCGATCACCAGCGACGTCAACACCGCGACCGATGCCGACCAACGGGTCCATTTCGTTTCGTTCAACCAGTACGCGACCGCAAACACCGACAACGAAATCGCGGTCGCCAGCGGCAGCCAAATGAACGTGGACAGCGGACGGGTCGGCAACAGGTTGTCGATCACCCGACCGGCCCAACCGAATCCGTCTTCGATCGCCGACATCGGCAGATCCGCCAACGAAAAAATCAAAAAGAACACCGACAGCATCACGCCCAACAGCGTCACCAATCCGACCCCTTGCGAGGTCAGCAATCGGTCGAGCCACTCCAGTTTGACGCCCTTGCCAGGGGTCTGGCGGACCGATGCGCCCGCCACGCCGTCGGCCCATTCAAAACGCGCCGCGAACGGACATCCGCCACAACCGGCGACACAGGGTTCGCGTGCGATCGGCAGCAGCGGATTGGCCGGCTTGGTCATCTCGTAGATCGCTTCACGCAACTCACCCAGCCCGCGTGCTTTGCGGGCGCTGACCGGAATCACCGGACAGCCCAATTTTTCGCTCAATTCGTCGAACCGGATTTCGGTTCCCGACGACTCAGCCGCGTCGATCAAATTGACCGCGACAATCGTCGGCAGATTGCGATCGAGAATCTCGCCGGCCAACACCAACGTGCGGGCGATGTTCGTCGCGTCGACGACCACCACGACCGCGTCGGGCAGACGACTGAGCTCGCCCTGGAATTCTCCCCGAATGCTTCGCGCGGCGACCTCTTCTTCCGGACTCGCCGTTTCCATGCTGTACAGACCCGGCAGGTCGACCAGTTCAATTTCGCTGGTCGCCTGGCAGCGCGCATCCTGGTCCACCGCCGCGACGTGAATCATCGCCTTGCGCAGGTCGACCGTGATGCCGGGGTAATTCGCCGTTTTGGCCCGCATCCCCGCCAGCGCATTGAACAACGACGTCTTGCCGACGTTAGGATTGCCGACCAGCAGCACCACCGGTTTCGTAGCCGTAGCGTCCGACCCGGGCATCGAACGAACCGTCGGAAGACTCAAGGGGCGGACTCTGGCTTAGAGGGCCGACGCCGGGAGAGAAGCCGGCGCGGACTCGGGATTCAAAGGCGATACAGACGCTGGATCGACCAAGACCAACTTGGCCAGCTGACGCGAGAGGCCGACACGTGACGTCCCGATCTTCAAAATCATCGGATCGCCTCGCCCCACCAGTTCGATTGTTCGGCCCTGGCAAACGCCCAAACGCTTCAGCCGCACCGCGTCTTGGCCTGCGGCGTGAACATCCTTGCAAACGTATTGACCGGGTTGGATGTCAGCGAGAGTGGTCGAGTAAATCTGATCCGGGGGAACCTGGACGATTGCCATCGAGTTGAACCATCCGATCGTGGGCGGGCGGGAGCCGCAAGGCAGGCTGCGGCCGGAAATGAGAATCAATCTCAATAGGATGGCAGGCGGCACCCGAACTGTCAAGCGCTCCAGCTTGTCGCACCTCGTTAGTCAACCTCGCCGGACGCGCTATTGTCCACGCATCTGCAGCCACCCTCCCGCACAGAGGTCGTGCGGTTTTTAAAGTCACCCTCCAGGCAGCATAGGTATCTACACATCTTTTGCATGTCAGATCTGTTCTGAGTGGATGGTTTCGGCCAACGGCCGTTCACATCCATAGCCTTGGGCATCGCCCAAGGTCCGCAAACGAGAACGAGAGGGATTGGCCAACGGCCATACACAAATGCCTCGTCAAACGCGAAGGTTGTGCATGGCCGTTGGCCAATTTGAACCTCATTGCGATGAGGTTCCTGGGGCGGCGCAACCCTCGCAAATGCTCGGTTTGCTTGCCCCAGGCTATGGATATGCATGCCCTTTGGGCAAAAAGTGACTTGTGTAGATACCAATGCCCTGGCAGGGAGCGTCGGACGAAGCGAGGGGAGGTCGAACGGTCCATCGCGGTGTTCACTTCCACGCCCCGGTCGCCTACGCCCCGGCGGCCAGTCCAGGGGGGGAGGGCCGATCGGGAAGCGTTTTTTCGACCACCGCGGCGCCGACGCTGTCTCCCAACACGTTGACGGTGGTGCGAAAGCGATCGAGCAACCAGTCGACCGACAGAATCAGCCCCATGTATTCCAGCGGCAATCCGACGGCGTTGAGCACGATGAGCATCGTGACCAGCCCGGCTTCGGGAATCCCCGCCGCTCCGATCGCGGCCAACGTGGCGGTCACCGCCACGATCACCTGTTCCCAGAACCCGAGATCGATTCCCGGCACCGCTTGGGCGATGAAGATGGCGGCGGCGGCTTCGTAAAGTGCGGTCCCGTCCATGTTGATCGTCGCGCCCAAGGGAATAACAAACTCGGTTGAACGTTTGGAGATCCCGGCTTCCTCGGCGCATTCGAGTGTCACCGGCAACGTCGCCGAAGAACTGGCCGTCGAAAACGCGGTCAACAGGGCTTTGGACATCGCCAGAATATACCGATACGGGTTGTCCCGTCGGACCAGATAAAAAATCGCCGGCAACGTGATCAGGGCGTGGAATGCCAGGCCTCCCACGACCGTCCCGAAGTACCAGCCGATTTGGGAGAGCTCTTCGAGAAACTTGCCTTCCGCCTGAGCCTCACCGAAACGCGCCGCGACCAGACAAAAAATACCCAAGGGGGCAAAATTCATCAGCAGCATCACGAATTGCATCAGCGCCTTGTTTGCTTGCGTGATCAGTTTGGTGATGCTGCTGACGTCCTCGTGCATCGTCGTCAGCATGCCCGCAAAAACGATTGCGAACACGATGATCGGCAACAACTGTGTTTGGGCGGCCGAAACAAACAGGTTGTCCGTCACCA
>NZ_JBFHKV010000799.1:0-4157 GCF_041595215.1 Stieleria sp.
AGGACTACCGGGGTATCTAATCCCGTTCGCTACCCTAGCTTTCGTGCCTCAGCGTCAGAAAAGACCCAGTGTTGCGCCTTCGCCACCGGTGTTCCCTATGATATCAACGCATTTCACCGCTCCACCATAAGTTCCCAACACCCCTGTCTTCCTCAAGCTTGAGGGTTTGCGACGCAATTCCACGGTTGAGCCGTGGGCTTTCACATCACACCTACCAAGCCGCCTACGCACGCTTTAAGCCCAGTGATACCGAATAACGTTTGGACGGTTCGTCTTACCGCGGCTGCTGGCACGAACTTAGCCCGTCCTTCCTCTGAAGATCGGTCAAGACCTGCTCTGCACAGGTCCTTCCTTCCAACTGACAGCGGTTTACAACCCGAGGGCCTTCATCCCGCACGCGGCGTCGCTCGGTCAGACTTTCGTCCATTGCCGAAGATTCTCGACTGCAGCCACCCGTAGGTGTCTGGGCAGTGTCTCAGTCCCAGTGAGCCGGGCCATGCTCTCACACCCGGTAACCATCGCTGCCTTGGTGAGCCATTACCTCACCAACAAGCTAATAGTATGCGGTCCAATCCAAGGGCGGAATCTCACCTTTGATCCGAAGATGTCATCCAGTATTACCGCCAGTTTCCCGACGCTATCCTGGACCCCTGGGCATGTAACCACACGTTACTCTCCCTTTCGCCGCTGTCCGAGTTTAATGCAAGCAAAAAACTCTTCTCGCACGACTTGCATGCCTAATCCACGCCGCCAACGTTCATTCTGAGCCAGGATCAAACCCTTCAATTTTGTATTGCATCACGAGCGACCGAAGTCGCTCGGGAAAATCAAGTTAAACCGAAAGTTCAATGCTGCTCCGGGCCGTTCGGTTAACGACCCAGCGATTCGCCATTTTGCTGCCAGGAAAAACACCCCAAAGGGCATCCAGCTTCCCAGCAAAGCGATCTCGCAAATGCTGAACTCAACAGAAGTTTCACCACCAAATTGTCAATGATCAGTTGGCTCGGGGAGAAGCGACTTGCGTCGCTCGCCCTCACCAAGGAGGCGGAAAGATAGGGGCGGGTTCGCTGATTGGCAAGAGGCATCGGTGAAATTTCTGAAAATTAATTGCGAGACGCGTTTTTTGGCAGGCTAATTGCCCTGGCCGCCGCACCGACCGCCTTCGGAGTGCGTTTGGCCGGCAATCCGTCCACCCCGGCTTTCGCCGCAATAGCTGCTCAAATGCCCACCCAAATGCCTCTCCCGATGCGGTTCGGTTGAGGGAACTCCGCCACAGCGGCGACCCCCACGCGGACTGACTTGTTTAACCCGAAAGGTCCGATGATTGGAAGAGTCGCGATCACGGCAGTCCGATACCGAAGAAGCGGCATGCTCCGTTGGTCCCCCCCACCGCCCACTCTCACTTCGAAGGTCGATTCTCGATGTCATTTACGCCTCCTTCTGCCGGCAACGGCGCGGATGCAGATCGCCAACTTGATGCCCTGATCTCTCGAATCCAATCCCTCACCGGGGGCGAATCGGTCGCTCCGCCTGCCAAACAACAGCCGCGGCCCGCCCAAGCCGCCGGCGGGCCGAGCCCGATGGCGACGAACCCATCGGCACCGGGACAGGTCGATCCCGGCAGCTCCAGCATCGGCGGCTCCCGTCCACCGGCCCCGCCGGCGGGACTCTCCGGCGGACCACAGCCGGCGCAGCGGCCGACCGTGCCGCAGCGACCGGCCTCCCAGAATCCGACGCCAGCAGCCGGCGACACGCCTGTGACGGCCCAGGGAGGCCCCAGAACCCAACGCCCGGGACCTCCCCAGGGCGGGGTACCGGGCGGCGCCACGCCGCCCCAACGCACGCGACCCCAACCTGCCAACCCGCCCGCCAAAGAAGCCGCCGGTGGCCCCAAGCAGTCGCTCGGCGGAGGCGTCGACATCCCTCCGGGCCCGCTCGGGTTCGAGCCCTCACGCGACGAAGCCTGGCGACCGGTCGAGCCGGAATCGATGGAAAAAGCCGGGATCAATGAATCGATCCTGGAGGCGATCATGTATCGCTTTCTGCTGACCGCCGGTGAATCCGAAGGCCGTAAGATTGCTGATCAAGTCAAGGTGCCGTTCCGCCTGGTCGAACCGATTCTGACCCGCATGAAGATGGAACAGAACATCGCCTACAAGAACGCGACGGCGACCAACGATTACGTTTACATCCTGACTGAAACCGGACGACAAATCGCCCGCAACCACGCCTCCGATTGCACCTATTTCGGAGCCTGCCCGGTTCGACTGGAAGATTACATCAAGAGCGTTCGCTACCAGACGATCGAAGGACAGTATCCGAAAAAAGCGGATTTGGTTCGCGCGTTCAGCGACCTATTGATCAACCCCAAGATGCTCAATCGCCTGGGACCGGCGATCGCCAGCGGGCGGGGGATGTTTTTGTTCGGCTTCCCAGGGAACGGAAAAACATCGATCGCCGAACGGGTCACCGGGGCGTTTGGCAAGTACATCTGGATCCCGCGCAGCGTCGACATCGACGGCGATGTGCTACGGGTCTTTGACCCGATGAACCACGTGCTGGCGATGCCCGAAGAAAACACCGGGTTGCTGGACATCGGCGGTTTCGACAAACGCTGGGTGCGGATCGAACGGCCCACGATCATCGCCGGTGGTGAATTGACGATGGAAATGCTCGAAGTGCTGTGCAACTCCGACACCAACATCAGCGAATCACCCCTGCAACTGAAAAGCAACTGCGGCACGCTGGTCATCGATGACTTCGGCCGTCAGAAAATGCGCGTCGACGAGCTGCTCAACCGCTGGATCATTCCGCTGGAAAAACGCTACGACTTTCTCAACATGGCCAGCGGAAAAAAGATCCAAGTCCCGTTCGACCAGCTGGTGATTTTCAGCACCAACCTGGAGCCCAAGGATCTGGTCGACGACGCCTTCTTGCGACGGATTCCCTACAAGATCGAAGTCGAAAACCCGCCGGAGCAGGACTTTCGGAAACTGTTCGAAATCATGTGCCGGATCACCAAGGTGCCTTACAACGCCGACGCGATCGACTACTTGATCAAGACCCACTATTTGCCCGTCGGCCGTCCGTTCCGAAACTGCCAGCCCCGTGACCTGTTGCTGCAAGTCCGCAACTTCTGTCTGTACAACGACTTGGAAGTCGAACTGAAGAACGAGTACTTCGACTTCGCCTGCGACAACTACTTCTCGGTGATGTAATCGTGAGCGTTTCGCGTCGGGGATCACTGCCGCGGCGCGGTCACGATGCCCGAATTGGATTGCTGCCGCAGCCCGTCGGCTCTGGCGATGATCTCCTCCGACGCCGGTAGCGTCTTGGGGACCAACGTCACGTCGATGATGCGCTCGTCACGAATCTCGCCAGGCCACAGCGTTTCGGCGACAAAATCGATGCCCGGCCACTGGTACCAAGGCGGGTTGAATCGGCGACGGATCGTCTCGGTGCGATACCCGTCTGCCTCGATACGGAATTCTCGCGTCCCGTAATAGACAAATGGGGTCGCAGCCGGTGACGCACCGATCACCTGGTTGTCGACCGAGACCATCGCACCGGGAGGATTGGTGCGAACCGTCATCCGCCGACGGACACAGCCTGTCGACGTCAAGCAGAAGCACGACACGGCCGCAACGAAAAACAAGCGGCGATCAAGACGGCTGGCGGGGATCGGCATGCGAAACAGGACCCAAACGGCGGACGGAAAGACAGACCCAAAAACGTAGTAGCACGTTGGGGGCTCGCTGTTCCAGGCCAATCTCGCCAGCCGCCGGGGTCTGTCCCCAAGCCGCCGGGGTCTGTCCCCAGTGGAATGGGACCTAGGGGACGCAGGGGACCTATGTGTCGTATCTGTCCTATTGGTCCTATTTTCGACGCGCGCGAGCATCCGGGGTCTGTCCCCAGGCCGCCGGGGTCTGTCCCCGGCGGAATGGGACCTAGGGGACGCAGGGGACCTATGTGTCGTATCTGTCCTATTGGTCCTATTTTCGTCGCCGGCAAACAACCGGGGTCTGTCCCCGAGCATCCCGAGCATCCGGGGTCTGTCCCCGGCGGATTGGGACCTAGGGGACGCAGGGGACCTATGTGTCGTATCTGTCCTATTGGTCCTATTTTCGTCGCCGGCAAACAACCGGGGTCTGTCCCCG
>NZ_JBFHKV010000800.1:0-4153 GCF_041595215.1 Stieleria sp.
AATTACGACCCCTTCATGGATTCCGACGGCGATGGCGATGTCGATGGACAAGATTATGGCCGCTTCGGTTTGAATTTCCTGAAGAGGCTTTAGGAGGATGGCAGTCGGGGGCTGGCCAGGTCATCTTCCCCCGTCGCTGTCCCGGTTCGTTAGAATGCACGCCTCCCACCCTCCCCAGCCCACCCAGGACATGCATCATGAACCGTGCCGCTTCCCTCTTCGCATCGCTTCTCCTCCCCGTCGCACTACTGGCGGCCGATGACTTTCCTAAACCCGTTCTCGTCGACGCGCAGCGTATTTGGGACGCGGCTCCACACAACGCGTTCACCGATTTGGTGCGGTTCAACGAGCGTTGGTACTGCGTTTTTCGCGAGGGTCAAAAACACGTCTCTCCCGACGGCGCGTTGCGAGTTCTGACGTCGTCGGACGGTGAACATTGGAAGTCCGCGGCGCTCGTCACGTCGCAAGACTACGATCTGCGCGATGCCAAAATCACCGTCACTCCCGATGGCCGGCTGATGCTCGCCGGCGCCGGAGCGGCCGACACGCCGGAGGGACGACACCATCAATCGCTGGTCTGGTTTTCCGATGACGGCACCCACTGGAGTGCCCCCACCGCGGTCGGTGATCCAGACAACTGGCTCTGGCGGATCACTTGGCACAAGGGAAATGCGTACGGTTTCGGCTACGGTTGCGGCAAGGGCGATCGATGCCTGCGGCTGTTCAAAAGTTCCGACGGAAAGACGTTTGAAACGCTGATCGAAAACGTTGACGTCGAAGGCACGTACCCCAACGAAACCTCCATCGTTTTTCTTCCCGATGACACGGCGTATTGCTTATTGCGACAGGACGGAAAACCCAACTCGGGCAACCTCGGTACGTCGCGTCCCCCGTACACGCATTGGAATTGGAAGAGCCTGGGCGTGCGGATCGGCGGTCCCGACATGATCCAACTGCCCGACGGTCGTTTCGTCGCCGTCGTTCGTCTATACGATTCGCCCGTCCGTACGTCGCTCTGTTGGCTCGATCCGGAGACCGGCACGCTGACCGAAGCACTTAAGCTGCCGTCGGGCGGAGACACCAGTTACGCAGGGCTGGTCTGGCATGATGAGATGCTGTGGATCAGCTACTATTCGTCACACGAAGGCAAGACGAACATCTACTTGGCCAAGGTCCGCTTCGAAGGTTAAGCAACCTCCGTTTGATCAGTAACTCCTGTCGCTCGGCAAGTCGACCGAATCCATGGTCGTTGCGAGGGGAGGTCGAACCGTCAATCGCGGCGTGCACTTCATCGTCCAAAGCCGCGTTCACAATCGGTCGGGATCCAGCACGACGTGACGGATGCTCTTGCGTTTCCACGTGTAAGTGATGTGAACCTTGTCGTCGGCGGTTTGAATGACGGCCGGATAGGAAAACTCGGCGCCGCGTTCGCGTTCCAACGTCAGCACGGGATTCCATTGTTTCCCGTCAGAGGAAAGGGCCACATTCAACATCGACCGGCCGGCGGGGAACGGGCCGCGTTTGATGGTGTGGTTGTAGACCAGCAGCTGCCGACCATCGGACAAGGTCACCGCATCGGTGCCGGCGTTGGGATTCGGTAAGTGTGTCGCAGTGAGCGGCCCCCAGGTTGCCCCTCCGTCGCGCGACCAACACTGTGCAACCACGCCTTCCTTGGACCGGCACAACACCTGCATCCGGTTGTCGCCATGCAGCAGAATGCTGGGCTGGATGGCATTGAAGTTCGCAGCCTGATGGATCGGGCCGATGACCTGCCACGTCTTGCCAAGATCTCGGCTGAGTTCGAAGTGCACGCGCCAGCCGGCATGCTCGGTACTAGACGGACAGAGGATCGTTCCGTCGTCCAGTTGGATGGGTTTGTTTTTGACCGGGCCGATCATGTTGGGATTGCCGGCACCGAGTTTTTCATCGGTCCCAATCCGACGCGGTCGTGACCAGGTCACGCCATGATCCTCCGACGTCATCAACATGCCCCACCAGTGTGACGCCCGGCCGTGTTTCGGGTCGACGACTTTGTAAAACAGCAGCAGCGGTCCGTCGTCGGTCTGAAACAGCACCGGATTGCCGACACGGTGATCACCGGATTCGCCTTCGCTGCCATCGGCCACTTGGACCGGTGGCTGCCACTTGCCATCGACCTGCCGAGCCACCCAGATCACGTTGTCGAGCGCCGGCTCGTTCGTCCCGCCGAACCACGATGCCACCAGTCCGTCCGGCGTTTCGGCCAAGGTGGACGAATGACATTGCGGTGTCGGTCGGTCCTCGGGGTCGAACACAAACTCGCTAAGCAGGTGGGCGCTGTGCAGGTGGGCACCGCGTCCCGGCGCCGAGACAGGAGGCACATGAAGTAGCGAGACGTGTTGGTTTTCCGCCCGCCAAATCGGCGAACCTCGGTAGAGTTCACCGACTCGATAGCGCGGATGGGGTGTGGCGGCGGTGTCCATGATGCGGACGATCTCGGCGACTTTCGCCGGGTGATCACCAGCCACGTCACGGGACTCCCCGGGATCGCGTTTGAGATCATAAAGCTGGACAGCCCCGTTCTCTTTCCCCAGGCGAATCCCTTTCCAGTCGCCCAGACGGACGGCCTGGTCATAGTGTTTGCGACAGTGGCCATAGTCCCAGTACAAATAGTCTCGACGTACGCTCAGCGGTTTGCCCAGCAACGCATCAAGCACGGAGACGCCATCGATGTCGGTGGGAATTTCTCGGCCGGCGATCTGGGCAAACGTCGGCAACATGTCTTGAAACGCAATGACTTGATCACTGACAGTGGCCGCTGGGATCTTGCCCGGCCAGCGTGCCAAGAAGGGAACGCGAATCCCGCCTTCGGTGAGATCACGCTTGAAACCGCGCAAGGGGCCGTTGGTGTCAAACGTGTCCCAGACCGTTGCATGACCGCCGTTGTCGCTACTGAAAATCACCAGCGTGTCGTCCGCCAAACCCAACTCGTCGACGCGATCGATCAGTTTCCCCACACCGACGTCCAGACGGTGAACCATCGCGGCGTATTTCTTGGCCTTGTCCGGCCAATCACGTTCGGAATACGGGGCAGTCGACGGCACGGCCAGCCCGTCGGGGTCTTCGCTCTTGGAAGAAAAATGGGGCAGCGTGTAGGCGACGTATAAAAAGAACGGGTCATGCTTCGATTCCTGAATGAACCGCAGCGCATGATCGGTCAAGACATCGTGGCTGTAAGTGTGTTTCGCAACCGGGTTGCCGGGCAGCTCGATCCGGCTTTCACCATGATCGAGATACTCGGTGTAGTAATAATGCGCGTGGTCCTGGTTCAAATACCCGACCCACTGATCGAATCCCTGCCGAGTCGCCGAGCCAGTTGTTCCGGTGTCACCCAACGACCACTTGCCGACTCCACCGCATCGATAACCGGCGTCCTGAAGCAGTTCGGCAACGGTGTGATCGTTGTCATCGAGATAGGTCGGATAGTGCGGAATGTTGTCGCGAGCCGGGGTGTGCCCGCCATGCAGCCCGGTCATCAACACGCTCCGCGACGACGTACACACCGGTCCTCCGGCATAGGCTTGCGTGAAACGGATTCCCTGCTGTGCCAGTCGGTCAATGTTGGGCGTGGCGATCAGTTGCTGGCCGTAGCAACCGAGGTCACCCCAACCGAGATCATCGGCGACGATCAGCACGATGTTGGGAGATTTGGCCTGGGGTTCCAGCGCATAGGAGGCCGCGGGAACCAAGCTAGCGGACAACAGACACAGCGCGCACACCCAAACAGAGTGATGACCCAGGAGTGGTTTCATGGAGTAAGAATCTTGACGATGGATGTGAAGCTGTCGTGGAATGGAGACCGCAGGATTTCAAACGCGATTGATGCTGTAACGGTATGTTACAATAATCTCCCGCACCGCAGTGGACATCGATCGATGTCGATTGCCCCACCCCCGACGTGCTGCTTCCATTGCCCACCTTGATCCAGCACCCCTCAATGATCACGACTGAACGAATGCGGAATTGACAGGCTGGAAGCCTATCCCACTTTTGACAAGCGATCATTTCCACGAGTGAATTTTATGAATCGAAACGGCTTCGTGTGTTGGTTGTTTCTGGTCTCCCTGGCCGCCGGAACGCTCGACGACAAACCCGTGTGGGCTGGTGAATTGCG
>NZ_JBFHKV010000801.1:0-4148 GCF_041595215.1 Stieleria sp.
GGCGGACGCATCGCCACCGGCCAACACCTGTCTTTCGGTCGCGACACGCCACTAGCGAATCTGTATGCCGCGATGTTGAACGCATTCGGAACCGGGCACGAGCGATTCGCCGACAGCACGGGGATTTTGCCGGGAGTGCTGAGCTGATTGATGGAGGTCGGTGTCGCTGCTTCGCAGCGCGTGGGGATGCGCCTGAAGGCTGGACACCAACATGCGCTTATCGACGTCGGGGCTTGGCGAATCGGCTGAGCATGGCGGGCAACAGCAGCACGTCGGCGAACAGCGCGGTGGCCAGGGTCAGGCATCCCATGATGCCGAACAGTCGGGCGTCGCGAGAATCTCCGGCGATCGCCGATCCCAAGCCCGCGACCAACACAATCGTCGTCATCAACAGCGCCGACCCGACTCCGGTGAACGCGCGGCGGATGACTTCCTGGTGTTGCCCACCGTGTTTCATCTCTTCCTGGTAACGCGTCAGAAAATGAATCGTGTCGTCGACCGCGATACCGACACAGATCGTGAATACACACACCGTCACCATCTCCAGATGTTGGCCGCTGACGACCAGCATGGTGGCCGTCGCGGCGAGCGGAAACAGATTCGGAATGATGGAGATCAATCCGATTCGTATCGAGCGATAGACGAGCGTCAACACCAGCCAGATGACGATACTGGCCGTTCCCAAGCTCGTGGCCAGATCGGTGACGATTTGATAGATGTTTCGCCATCGCCAGACCGCGTTTCCCTGTAGCTCCACGTCGAAATCGGGATGCCGCTCGGTGATCGTATTCAATCCAGCTTCGATCCGTTGGAATGGCTTGCTGTAGGCGGCGATGCCCAAATCCTGGACACGAAACTGGACCGAGGCGAAGCGGTGTTCGGGGATGTAGAAGGCGCGTTTGAGCGAAGGTGGGAGCAATTCGAGCAGCGTCATGCGCTCCTTCGCGTCTCCGTCACCCGGCAGTGCCGCCAGCAATTGTCCGATCCCCAGCGGATTGCCGATCAGCGGTTCGCTGGCCAACAAGGCATCGATTTCGCCGAGCACGTCCAGCAGTTCGCTTTCGTCCGAATCGTTGAACCAGCGGACGTCGACAGTGCTGAATTCCAGTCCGCCGAGTGACCGGTCCAGGTGCCGAAGCGCCTGAGCCGCCTCGCCCGATTCGCTCAATCCGCTGTAACGCTTTTCGTCGGGCTGCAGTTGCAAGGAGATCAGGGCCATGGCGAAGGTGGTGGCGATGGCGATACGGGCGACCGCGCGGTCTCGGCGCAGCACCCAATCAACCAGCGGCCCGATCCGCCGCAGCTGGCCGTCGACCAGACTTTTGCCCAGCCCGATATGCAGGCGTCGTCCCAGGGGCGATCGGCATCCCAGCGGAATTACCGTCAACACACTGATGAACGTCATCGCAACACCGACGACGCAGCAGAGGCCGAAGTCGCGAACGATCTCGTGATGAGCCCATAGCAGCGACAGGAATCCGATCGCCGTGGTGGTGCTGGTCAGCAAACACGCCATGCCGACACGCGAAATCCCACGCCGTGCCGCCTCTTTGACTTCCAGACCGTTGGCACGTTGTTGGCGGATCTCGACCATCAAATGCACCGAGTCGGTCAGTCCGACCAGACTGACCAGCACGGGAACGATGATGTCGTTGAACGGGTTGTCTTGCAGATCCAGAAAATGCAACATCCCGGTCGTCCACAAAACACCGACGGCCGGCGCCACCGCGACGATCACCACGGCCGAGAAACCGCGAAACAGAATCACCGCCGAGAGCAACATGATCGAGTACCCGATCAGTTGGTACTTGGTCGAATCGGTCACATGATTGTTGGCCATCATCAAATGCAACGGCACCGGTCCGGTCAGTTGAAACTCCAATGCGACACCGGGGATGGTCGCTGCAATCGACTCGGCACGTTCGCGGATCTCGCTGGTCACCGCTTCGTCGCTGGTGACAAAGAACCAGTCGATGCCGAGGTGCATCAACACCGTCCGCCCGTCCTGGGAGATCAGTTGACCGACCGCCAGCGGATTCTCCAGCACTCGACTGCGAGCCTCGTCCAACTGACGCTGCGATGCGTTGTCGCTGGGCAGCAGCGTTCCCGAGAGTCCGAACAGGTTGAAACCGGGAACGCTGTCGAGCCACATCACGTCGTCGATCTGGGGCATCGACTGCAGCCCTTCGGCGACCCGCCGCATGGCGCGCAGATGCGATCCAGAGAACAAGTCCGCTGTGCCCGACGAGTCGACGCGCGCGACCAGGACGCATTGTCCGCCGCCGACTTGAAAGGGCTGGACGTTGTCGGGAACACGGCCGCCACTGGGATAGTCCATGTCGCGACGATTGGAGCGATTCGATGCTCCCGAATCGTCTACCTGCTGCACGGCTTCGGGGATCAGATCCGTGATCAGTGCGGGGTTGGTAAACCCGATCGTCGCTAGCGTCGACATGGCGACAAACACCGCCAGTTGTGCTCCGGGGTGATCGGCCCACCAAAAGAACAGCCGTGCGCCGATCCCCGCTGTTTGATTCATCCGTGTCACAGGCGCTCCGCCGCGGCGGCTCTGATCTCATCACGTTCGATTCTTCTGTCATGATTCCGGTCGATGCGATTGAATCCGAATCGCTGAAACGCAACCGGTGTCTCGTCACGTTCGATGATCCCGTCTCGGTTCGTATCCATGGACGCCATGAACTTGGTCACGTGTTCCTCGATCCGTTTGTCGCGTTCGGCCTGTTGGCGTTGCGAGAGTGGCTTTGGCTTTTGAACTCGGTAGTGCGGACCGCCGCGGGGGATCGCGACGTCAAAGAACGCCACCGCCATCTCTTCCCAGGTCTGATCGCCCCAGGAGACGAAATCGTCGGGGTCGGGGTTAAACGGATTGCTCGAGGAATTGTCAAAGCGGACGGACATCTCCAATGATTCGACATCGTTCAGATCGACCGGTGTGTTGAATTCGTACCAATGCTGCCAGTTGAAATCGTAGTGGGGCACGCTGAGTAGTGGTTTGACTTGCCCGCCGGGGCGATTGGCTTGCAACCAGAACGATTTGCCACGCAGGTGCATGTGCGGTGTGATGCCCAGCATTCGGCTGTTCGGCGGAAAAGAATCAACCGTCATGGTGACGGTGTGATCGCTGACGCCGGGGGGAATCTCGAACTCGTGATCGATCGCCAGTTGCGTGAACACCTCGTGGCTGACATCGTCCGCGGCGGTCTCCCAGACACCGACCCGCGTCAGATCCTCCGCCTTGCGACCGTTGGGCGTGTAGTGCATTTGAAACACCAGCTTCGAACCGGCGGGGACCAACCGAGCGTGACCTTCGGACAGGGCGACGGCGCGTTGTCCGGGCACATAGGCCGCCATCCAACCGATGCCGTGGAATCCGTTGCCGTCGGGCGGTCGCACGAACACGATCGCGTGGTGCACCACACTCGCATTCCCTGGGATCACCTGTGCCGCGCGAATCCAACGGTCTTCGGTCCATTTCGGGTCGACGACAAAGTACTGGTATTCGACGACGCCTTCGGCGGGGACGGTGAAGGGACGGTCGCGCATCGCGATCTCGAAATCCGGTTCGGTTTCAAACTGCCACCCGCCGGTCCATTGCGGAAGTGGCGGGAGATCTCCGTCGTCGCCTTGTGGCATTCCGTTGTCCAACCAGGCGGCAATCTTGTCGCGCGTCTCCTGCGGCATCCTCCGCTCGCCGACGAAATGCCCGATGTCGGGGTCGGCGTGCCAAGGCGGCATGCGTTTCTGGTCGATGACTTCCAAAATCATCTGCCCCCAACCGACCACTTCGTCGTAGTCCGTCAGGGCCATCGGCGCGATCTCACCGCCGCGGTGACATTCCACGCAGTGTTCGTTCAGGATCGATGCGATGTCGGCCTTGAAGGTCACCGGTGCCGTAGAAGAATCCTTCGTCGCATGTTTCGCGGTGCGTGTAATCAAGCAACCGACGCTGGTGGTTTTCGGCTCTGGGATCGGATGGCCCGACAACAGGGATTCGATGGCATCGTTCAGATCGTTCTGCGTCGGCCGGGCTCGCGAGACGCCTGGTTCGTACTGATCGTCGATGCGTCCTTGGTAAACGATCTTGCCACCGGCATCGACCACGAACACTTCGGGGATGCGTGTCGCAC
>NZ_JBFHKV010000802.1:0-4137 GCF_041595215.1 Stieleria sp.
GACCACTTCCTCTTGCAACCGCTCGGCGTCCGCGGGTGCTTCCTCCGCGGCATCGGCGACGAGCGTTTCCACTTCCACCGTGGGCTCGGGCTGCTCAACTTCGGCGACCACTTTCTCTTGCATCGGCTCGGCGTCCGCGGGTGCTTCCTCCGCGGCATCGGCGACGAGCGTTTCCACTTCCACCGTGGGCTCGGGCTGCTCAACTACGGCGACCGCGTCTTCTTCGGCTGCCAGTGCGACGGGCTCGGTCGAGGAGATCGTCTTTTGTGCCAGCGGACTCCAACCAGGCTTTCGCATCAGATCCAGTGAGTGGATGCAGAAGGGTTGCAGCGAGGGCGAGTACAGCCCATCGGTCCAAACGATTTGGCGATCTTGCGGCTTGTCCGCCGCCGGCGTGTCCTCGGAATCGTTGGCATCGACGTCGCTGGATTGCGATGCTGCGGCTAGATCTTCGGCGGCCAAGTCATACGGCTGATACGCTTCTTCGATGGTCGCAATGACGGGGGAGCTTCCGATCAAGGGCCGGGCGACGGTCACCGACTGGGCGGGTTCACTGTCCTGCACCGCAACCGACTCATTCGCCGGGCCGGCGACCTCGCCATCGAAATCGACGACGGGGATGAACCCGTTGAAGTCTCCGTTACCGAGGCCCGCAACGAAAGCTTTCCCGTTGTCAAACCATGCTTGAAAGGCTTGGATTTCTTGCGGTGTATGACTGCCATCGGGACCGATCATGGCGAACGGTTCGGTCCACTGGCTGAGCGGGATGGGGTTTCCCGCCGACGCCGCTGCCGCGATCGTCGCGAGCGTCGAATTGAACTGGCTGGATGTCCGCGAGGCGTTGGATTTGGCGAGATCGGACGTTTCGGGTTCGATGTTTTTCGGAGCGTCGGACGGCTTGCTTTCAGCCGGCGGTAGGATGCCTGCCAGCCAGGTGTCAAAGTTGCACGTGTCGATCGTCAATTGGTCTTCCGCGGAGACCGTCAAGAATTGGGGTGTGGGTGCCTGGGAGGCGACCTTGCCCATCGCAACCGATTCTTGGCTGAAGGAGCTTTGCGAGAGGTCTTCGACCCAGCCTCGCAAGTCGCTGCTGTCGTGGGTGTCCTCGGCGACCGAGGTCCGAGAGGTTTCGAGAAAGCCTGCGGTGGTGGCTGTGACTAAACAGAGCAGCGCATATCGGCGAAGCCGTTTTCGTAGCGATCGAGAGATTGTCATCGTGACTTGCTCCTTCCATAAGAAGGACTCCATCCGTACTGGATTGGGAATTCCAATGGCGAACCGCGGGGGAACGTTCAAGTGTGGGGGCATGCACTAGTCGCGTCTGGAAGAGACGCGTTCCATCCCTACTGCATTGCCATCCTTCGGGTGAAGGATACTGACCGAATCGCGATCGCGTTTAACTGGGAGTCCTTTCCTGAATGAAACGGGGTGTGGTTGGGCGGGAAGTGGTTCGCGGTGAACCGTGTTCATGAGGCCTGCCGAAGCAGGAGTCGTCCGAGTCAGCGACGGGGAAGCATTGCCGCTTGGCGACATAAGCCACTATCGGGAACTTTGCGTTCTGGGTCCCCTGTTGTGACTGGTAAAAGATTGAGATTCACGTGACCGCATCCGGTTGTGCCGGTGGAACGCGATGGACGGAAAACGAGGGGGAGGCGTCTTAGGTTTCAGGTTTCAGGTTTCAGGTTTTTGACTTCGAAGGGGACAGTGCGTATCGTTGACTTGCCGCCTTGAAGTGCGGCTAAAGGAATCTGAGGCCATGGCAGCGACTGAGTTGCTTTCTGCGTAGGGAACGCACGATGGGCCGCGACAAAATCGAGATCAATCGGATGATTTCTTTTCGTCGCAACTTGACCGACCGGCTTAAACCGAACGCTTCGTGTTAATGCGTAGCGATCGCAACGCCTGACCCGGTTACCCATCAGACGGTTTTTTGACCGGGCATCTTTTGTGTCCTATATTCGCGTGGCCGCCCGCTGTGGGTGTCTGACGCGGCCGTTTGACAGATCGCCCCCTCCCGGCGTCCCTGTCGTCCTTCCCTCCCCTCCTGAAGACACCCCATGGGCCGAATCGGTATGCCAATCAATGCACGGGTTTTTCAGTCGCGACCGGTCTGTCGACCATCAAGCACAGCCGGCAAGTGGACATCGTCGATGACACTGCTCTGCCTGGTTGCCCTGATGTTCCAAGGCGGGCTGACGGCGACGGCACAGCAGCCATTGGCCGCCGAGCCTGCGGCCGAAGCCATCGAGCAAGATGGTCTCAGTCGAACGATCGCCCGCGGCGCGTCGTTGGAGCGGGAACGACGATGGATTGAAGCGGTCCGCCACTACGAGCAGGCGTCGCGTGAGTTCCCCGATTCGCGGCATCTCTATCAACGGTTGGTGATCAGCCGATTGCACTACGACGTCAATCGCCGCTATGCGGACAAGAGTTTCGTCGCTTCGGCCCATTCGATGAGTGTCTCGCAAGCCTTGGATCTGTATTCCGAAGTCTTGGCGAACTTGGACACGCACTACGTTGAATCGGTCGATTGGTCGCGGATCCTGTTGCATGGAACCGCGGCTCTGGAGATCGCGTTGACCGAAGACCGATTTGTTCAAGACGCCCTGCCGGGCAAAGACCTGGGCATGCTGCATGAGTTTCAGCAAACGATCCATCGCCGGATCGCCGATCGGCCGTCGGCAAACCGATTCGATCTGCGAGCGACCGTGGCGTATGTGGCGGAACTCGCCCGCCAGGACATCGGGATCAACCCGACGACCGTCGTGCTGGAATACGTCAGCGGTGCCATCTCGACGCTGGACCCTTACACACGGTTGCTGTCCGGCGACCAGTTGGACGACATGTTCTCCAACATCGAAGGCAACTTTGTCGGGTTGGGCATCGAGCTGGAAACGGATGAAAACTCGCTAAAAATCCTGTCGGTGATTCCAGGCGGCCCGGCCGAAGAAGCGGGGCTGCAACCGGGCGAGCGGATCGTTCGGGTCGAACAAGCTGAAACGCATCTTTCGGATCCCGAGATCGCCGCCGACCTGCTGCGAGGTCCGGAACACACGTACGTTTCGATCACGTTGCAAAATCAGCAAGGCGAACGCCGCGATCTGAGAATCCAACGTCGTCGCGTCGAAGTCCCCTGTGTGGAAAATGTCCACATCGTCGACCCCGCCACCCGGATCGGCTATCTGCGTCTGACCAATTTCCAAAAGACGACCACACGAGACATCGAACGTGCGCTTTGGAGTTTGCATCGCCAAGGCATGCGAGCGTTGGTGCTGGACGTCCGCGGCAACCCCGGCGGTCTGCTGTCGGCCGCGGTCGAAGTCGCCGATCGATTCCTGAGCAACGGACGCATCGTGACCACCCGCGGACGCAACTCACGCGAAAACTTTGACTACGTCGCACACCGGCCCAACACCTGGGATGTTCCCCTGGCCGTCTTGATCGATTCCGACAGTGCCAGCGCCAGCGAGATTTTTGCCGGAGCGATCTCGGACAGCCGACGCGGGATCCTGATCGGCGAGCGGAGCTACGGCAAGGGCAGCGTCCAAGGCATCTTCAGAATGCAAACCGCGAAATTCGGACTGTGCCTGACGACCGCAAAGTTCTATTCGCCCAAGGGGACCGCGATCAGCCAAAACGGTGTGACGCCCGATGTGAAGGTCGAGTCTCCGTACATCGCGGCACGCCCCAACGATCGCGGGCAAGTGACGCTGGACCACGAAGACCTGGTGCTTCAAGAAGCCATCGAAAAGCTGTCCTCGGGCAACAACCTGATCAGCCAGCGGACGCCCTAAACGCCAAGTGGGGTAAGCTTCCAGCTTGCCATCCACTGTACGGACTGGTGACGGTACGGCCTGGTGACGGTACGGCCCGGTGACGGTACGGCCTGGTGACGGAGTCGATGTACCCGAATCAACGGGATCAAGTCCAAGCTCACTTCACCGCAGCGTCATGGCCAATCGCAACATGAAGCGGACCGAGCGGACGGCTTCGGCGAAGGTCAATTTGCAGTGTCCGAGTTCTCGCTCGGTGAACGTGATCGGGACTTCCGACAACTTGCGTCCGTCGCGGTGCAAATTGACCAGCAACTCTTCAAGCACGGCATAACCGGTGCACTGCAGCGAATCCAAGTCCATC
>NZ_JBFHKV010000803.1:0-4136 GCF_041595215.1 Stieleria sp.
AAACCGGCAATATCCTTTCCGGGGCGTCGCTGCAGAAGGGTTCGGAGCTGCGCGGCGATATCAGCATGGACCAGGTGCTGGCGAATCATTTCCAGGAGGAAACGGTCGTGCCCAGTCTGGTGCTCGGTTGTGAACAGCCCGTGACAGGGTATCACGAAACGAATTTTTCGATGGCCTACAGTTCGCACATCTCGTGGCAGAACAAGACGTCGCCGGTGCCGATGGAAGTCTACCCGTCGCTGGCCTTTGACAGTTTGTTCGACAACCGGGGGAGCCGTCGCGACGAAAGCATTTTGGACCGCGTGGGGGAAGAGGCGGCGTCGTTGAGCCGGCGGGTTAGCAAGAGCGATCAGGTCAAGTTAGATGAATACTTGAGCAGCGTTCGTGAGGTGGAAAAACGAGCCGCGTCGATGAGAGCCGCCCGAGAGAAAGCACGGCAACGGGCCAACGACCGCGGCAAGCCGCTGGCCACGATGCAGCGGCCCGATGACGGATTGCCCGAGGACATTCGCGAGCACATGCGGTTGATGTGTGACATCGTGGCGATCGGGTTCCAGAGCGACAAATCACGTGTCGCATCGTTGCTGCTCAATCGCGATTTGTCGGGACTGTTTTATCCCTTCCTGAATGTCGAGAGCACGCACCACTCGGCCTCGCACAACGATCTGTCCGACGAGTATGAACGGATTTCACGGTACTACTGTAGCCAATACGCCTACTTGGCCGAACGGTTGAACGCGATGCCGGAAGCCGGCGGGACGGTGCTGGACCATTCGTGTTTGTTGTTCATTTCCAGCATGTGGTCGGGCAATGCCCACGATTCCAGCAAGGTCCCCGTGCTGTTGACCGGCGGCTTGGGCGGCACGCTCGAAACCGGACGCGTGCTCGACTACGTCGGCCAGGACGATCACGATCGAAAGCTGTGCAGCATGTACTTGTCGATCATGGATCGCATGGGCGTTCAGCTGGACCGCTTCGGCGACGCCGACAAACACTTGGCCCGTTTGTAACCCGAGTGGCGTAAGCTTCCAGCTTGCGTCATCCGCCCGCTCGCGGGCGCGTCCAGCTTGCGTCGTCGTCCCGCTCGCGGGCGCGTCCAGCTTGCGTCGTCGGCCCGCTTGCGGGCGCGTCCAGCTTGCGTGAACGACCAGAATTTACGTCATCACCGATGCGTCCGGCGATGCGTTCAATCGTTCCACGGAGAAAAAGTCTTCGTGGATTTCCTGGCCGATCGTATTGAGCTGTCTTTGGAATTGGTCGATGTATTCGTGCAGTCCGTCTTGCAGGATGTCATCGATGACCGCATAGTCGAGACTGGAGCAGAGACGGCCGAGCAGCTGTTCGGAGTGATAGCAGTAGGAGTTCAGCTCGCTGCCGGTGATCACCCGCATCGAATCGCGTGCCCGCATGGCGGCGAAATGCATCGCTCTGGGGAACTTGCGATCCAACATCAGGAATTCGGCGACGCGTTGCGGGACGATCTTGCCTCGCAATCGGCGATACGATTCCAGGGCGCTGGCCGAACGCAGCAGTGCCGACCAACGCACGACGTCCAGCGAGGAACCGACGTTGCCGCCGTCGGGCAACAGGTTGTAATACTGCACGTCCAGCAGACGTGATGTTTTGTCACCGCGTTCGATCATCCTGCCCAAGCGTGAGAAGTGCCAGGCCTCGTCATGCGACATGGTGGCGTCCATCGCGCCGACCAACAAATGGCTGGTCAAGCGAACCTGTTCACAGAACGCTTGCGGTTGCTCCAGCGTCTTGGGCGAGTGCCCGGCGGCTTGGACCAACAGGTGAAACGTGTTGAGTTGCTCCCAAACCACACTCGAAATCACTTCGCGAATGGTCCGGGCATTCTCGCGAGCCCTGGCGACGCAACTGATCATCGAATTGCCGTTTTCTTCGTCAAAGGACAAAAACTGCAACACGTTTTCGCGTGTGGGGCTGTCGTATCGTTTGACGAATTCGTTCTGGTCCGCGGTGGTTTCCAAGAGCGGTGTCCACTGCTTGCTCAGCGATTCGGTTTCGCCGAGGGTCAGGTTGTAATTGACGTCGATGAATCGTGCGATGTTTTCTGCCCGCTCGACGTATCGGCTGAGCCAATAAACGGTTTCTGCGACTCGACTTAGCATGATGGCGACTCCTTCGTGTTCGAGACTGGATTTGGCTGAGCCGTCGCGCCGTTGCGCAACACCCACGTGTCTTTGCTGCCGCCACCCTGCGACGAGTTGACGATCATCGAACCTTTTTTAAGAGCGACCCGCGTCAGTCCGCCGGGCATCACGTAGACGTCTTTGCCGCAGAGGACGAACGGCCTGAGGTCGACATGACGGGGTTTCAATTCGTCGCCGACCAGGGTGGGCACGGTCGACAGATTCAACATCGGTTGTGCGATCCAGTCACGTGGATTCTTCTGGATTGCTTCGGCACACTCGGCCCGTTCGTTGGCCGAGGCGTGTGGGCCCATCAAGATGCCGTAGCCACCCGACTCATTGGTCGGTTTGACGACCAATTGATCCAGGTGGGACAAGACATGTTCACGTTGTTTGTCATCGTCGCACAGGAACGTCGGCACGTTCGGCAAGATCGGGTCTTCGCCAAAGTAGTAACGAATGATGTCCGGCACGTACGCATACACCGCCTTGTCGTCGGCAACGCCGGTTCCCGGTGCATTGGCCAAGGACACACGGCCGGCACGATAAACGTCCATCAGATGCTTGACTCCCAAACACGAATCGGCGCGGAAGTGGGCGGGGTCCAAGAAATCGTCGTCGATGCGGCGGTAGATCACATCGACTCGCCTGAGCCCGCGTGTCGTGATCATGTGGACGAATCCGTCCTTGACAATTAAATCCGAACCGTGGACGAGTTCGATTCCCATTTGCTGGGCCAGAAAGGAATGCTCAAAGTAGGCCGAATTGTGAACACCCGGTGTCAGTAACACCGCGACCGGATCCGATACACCCGTCGGGGCACAGTCCAGAAGTGTTTTCAGCAACTGCTCCGGATACTCTTCGATCGGTTCGACCGACATCCCCTCAAAGACGTGCGCGAAGGTTCGTTTCATGAGTTCGCGATTTTCCAGCACGTACGAAACGCCCGACGGGCAACGCATGTTGTCTTCCAACACATACAGTTGACCGTCGGCGTCACGAATCAAATCCACGCCGGTGATGTGGCACCACACACGTTGTGCCGGCTGAAGACCGACGCACTGTTTGCGAAGCGTCTTGGACGACGCAATCAACGATTCCGGGACGGCTTTGTCTTTGATGATTTTTTGATCGTTGTAGATATCATCGACAAACTGATTGAGCGCCCGAATCCGCTGTTCCAGCCCCTTCGCGATCATCGACCATTCCTCCGCGTCGATGATTCGAGGCAGCAGGTCAAATGGCCAGACCTTTTCGGTGCCGGCTTGATGGCTATACACGTTGAACGTGATGCCCATGTTTTGCAGATTCAGTTCCGCCGATTTCTGTCGCTCGCGCAGGTTCCCTTCGGCCAGGGCTTCCAGTCGCCGAACAAAACGTTCGCCGCTGGCCCTGGGTCTGCCGTCGGGAGCGAACATCTCGTCAAATCCACCATCCATCTCATAGGGTAAAAGCAGCATCGCCCGTTCTCTGAAGTGATTGAGACACACCGATTGTCATTTCAAGAACGCTGGATCCGCCCATCGCAGCGACGACGCAATCGCCGTCATCGAGTGATGTCAGCGGCGTCGTGCCAGTTTCCACCGGCCGAGGGTTTCCCGTCGGCACATGGCGCGCCACCGGATCATGGGATTCGCCACCGGGATCTTGGGCTCCGTAAAAGGCGGCTTAAAGGTGATCGGGCAAGTCGCATCGTCGAAGCCGCGATCCGGAACACTGTTCAAAAATCCACAAAGAACAAACGAAACGGGGCGTCCGGGAATTCAACGGTGTCGTCGAAGATCCCGGACCGGACGCCTGCCATGTCTCTGCCCGTTACCTGTGCGGATTCGCTCGATGGAGTCGTGTTTTGATCCAGGCTACCGTCAGGTCCCCAGAATGACCGACCTGAGTGGATTTCTGACGGATTCCAATTTTGACAAATATGCACAGGTGGCTCGGTAAATTTCCGGGATGATGGAATATCAAAAGTGAACCACC
>NZ_JBFHKV010000804.1:0-4132 GCF_041595215.1 Stieleria sp.
GGCGAAGGATCCCGGCTGCGAGTGACCAACGAGGGCATCGAATCGTTTCCCAATGACATGCCAGAATTCACGCGTGAAAGCTGTGAAGACGGATGGACCTACCTGCTGCAAACCAGTCTGAAGCAATACCTGGACGGCTGAAAATCCTCACCACCGGTGGAACGATGATTCGCAAAGTAATGGCCGTCGTTGCGGGCCTGATTGCGGGCAGCATTTTTAACATGGCCCTGGTCGGTCTTTCCCACGCCGTGTATCCGCTGCCCCAAGAGATCGACCCCAACGATTTCGAAGCGTTTCGGGAGCATGTGAAAGCCAACGGCATGCCGACCGGAGCACTGCTGATCGTGCTGGCGGCCCATGCCGGCGGCAGCTTTGTCAGCGGTCTCGTGTGTGGGCTGATCGCGAAACGAACGTGGTACCTCGCGGCGGGGGCGTTGGGGATTCTGTGGATGTGCGGGGGAATCACCATGCTGATGATGCTGCCGGCCCCGATCTGGTTCGCCGTCGCCGACACGATCTTGTATGTGCCCGTCGCCCTGCTGGGCGTCAGGCTCGGCGGAACGCTGACCGGCGCCTCCTCGCAACCACCGGCAGCGGATTACAATCATGACTCCACATGACGTCGATTTCCCCCCAGACCACGACAGAGGATTCCCCGATGCGACCGGTTCTCCACGCCGCCCTGATTGCGCCGTTGCTGTTATTGACGCACGCTTGGCAGGCGACGCCTTGTGATGCCGCCGACCAACCCAACTTCATTGTCTTCCTGGCGGACGATCTCGGCTGGGGAGACCTGGGTTGCTACGGACACCCCAAAATCCAGACTCCGAATCTGGACCAATTCGCGTCCGAAGGGGTTCGTTTCACACAGGCCTATGCCGCTTGCGGTGTCTGCTCGCCGAGCCGTTCATCGATCCTGACCGGCCGCACCCCTTACCGAAACGGCGTTTGGCGTTGGCTGCCCGTGGGAAATCCCGCTCACCTGCGGGAGAGCGAAGTCACGATTCCCGAATCGCTGCAGCCGCTCGGTTACCAGACGATGCACAGCGGCAAGTGGCATTTGAACGGCTATTTCAACAGCGACGAACAACCGCAACCGGATGACCACGGATACGACTGGTGGTTCGCAACACAGAACAACGCGTCGCCGTCGCACAAGGACCCGATCAACTTCGTTCGCAACCGAAAGGAGGTCGGCCCTCTGCAAGGATTCTCGGCTCCATTGGTCGCGGAGGAAGCGTCGACATGGTTGAAGCAGCAGCGCGACCCGGAGCGACCGTTCTTCATCACCGTCTGGACCCACGAGCCGCACTTGCCGATCGAAAGCGACCCAAAGTTCCAGCAGCTGTACAGCGAGATCGAGAATCCGGGCGTGCGGCAACACCACGGCAATGTCACTCAGCTGGACCATGCCTTCGGAAACTTGATGAAGACGGTTGATGAGCTGGGATTGCGAGACAACACGTTTGTCATCTTCACCAGCGACAACGGTCCCGAAGGCTCTGGCAAAGGCAATCTGAAAAACCCGGAATCACAACAGAATCGAACCTGGGGATCCACCGGCGGCTTGCGGGGCCGCAAACGCGACAGTCACGAAGGTGGAATCCGCGTGCCGGGAATCGTCCGCTGGCCCGGCAAGATCCAACCGGGAACAGTCAGCGATGTGCCCATCATCGGTTCGGACATTTTCACGACGGTGCTGCAGATCGCCGGCGCTCCGGTGCCGACCGACCGCACGATCGATGGCGTCAACCTGCTGCCGGCGTGCGAAGGCAAGTCACTCGATCGCCCCGTGCCGCTGTTTTGGCGCACCCACATCGCTCCGCCGGCCAGTCACGCGGCAATGAGAATCGGCGACTGGAAGATCATTGCCGATCAAAAACTGGAAAAGTTTCAGCTCTATCAGATCGCAAAGGACTGGAAAGAAGAACATGATCTGGCCGACGAGATGCCTGAAAAATTGGCGGAGATGAAAGCGAAGTTTCTGGAGGTCTGGGAGGGCGTCGAAAACGAAGGCCCGAAGCAGTGGTGGATCAACCAGCCGGACGGCGGGAAACGCAAACCCGGTCCCAAGTTGTCCGATGGCACCGACGCGACCGGAGACTTTGACGTGGTCAAAGGGGCGACGGTGACAGCGACCGATTTCGGGTACCTGTTGGATGCCAGCCAAAGCGAGGGATTTGCGGTCCAAAAGTTGGACGCTCCGATTCAGGAATCAGCGACCTTTCGCGTCCAATATCGCTCGGCAATCGACAGCACCACGCGAAACGCATGTTTTTGTTTTGGAGCGACTGCGGTGAACGACCGCTTGCACAAAGCCGGCACGTTGATCGGGATGGGCCGCCACGGCGCGTTCGACGGTAGCTGGGCCAACGTCGGGATCGGCGCCAGCAAGCAAGGCAACTTTGACCCCACCGAGACATTTGAGGCCACCGTCACGATCGATTTGGATCACGGCAAGTTGATCTTGAGTGTCAACGACACGCGGATCGAGCATCAACTACCGAGCAATCTGGAAAGCGTCCAGTACGTCGGCATCTATGCCAAGAAGACGAAGTCGGAGTTCTCCAAGATCACGCGGGTGAAGTGACCACCGCGGCTCGGACCAAGTGGCGTACGCTTCCAGCTTGCGACTCAACAGATTTCCCCCCCACGCTTGAGTCCCGATCACCCGTTCGCCTAATTCATCGATCCACCGTCGACGCGGACGGTTTGGCCCGTCAGCCAGCGTCCCGAATCGCCCGCGAGAAAGGAGACGGCTTCGGCAATGTCGTCAGGATGTCCGAGTCGCCCGAAGGGTGACATGGCGGCGAACGCTTTGGCCGCCTCCTCGCCGCTCTGCTCGAACATGCCCGGAACGGTCGCGCCCGGCTGGACCGAATTCACCGTAATGCCGCGCTCACCGAGTTCTTTGGAAAGCGAAACGGCCATCGCGTCGATCGCGGCTTTCGTCGCCGAATAGACTGCGGTGCCGGCCATCGGTCGTGCCGCCAAACCGGACGAAATAAAAATCAGCCGCCCGTTGCGACGGATCCGCTTCGCAGCCTCAAACGCGGTGAGAAACGTTCCTCGCAAATTGACCGCGACCATCGAATCAAACTGCTCGATTGTCATGTCGACGACGGGGCACTTGGTGATCGTTCCCGCATTGGCAACCACAACGTCGACACCACCGAAGGCAGCTTCGGCCGTTTCGAACAGTTCGCGAATGCGCTGGGGATCCGTGACGTCCGCGTTTGCCTTGATGGCCTTTCCGCCGCCGGAAGCGATCTGTTCCACAACATTCGTTGCGGCGTCCTCATTGGAACCATAATGGACGACGATCTGGAAACCGTCTTCGGCCAATTTCCGGCAAATGGCACCGCCAATGGCTCCAGAGCCGCCCGTCACGATTGCAGTTTTCACGTCACGATGCATCACGTCATTCCAAACCGGTGACCATTGAATGCTCCGATCCATCCTCGCGGGTACGGAGTCCGTCGATTGAATAGTCGTCGTAGCGACGAAGCATCCACAGAGTATAACAAGCGGCCAACATCGGGATCGCTGCAAAGAACAACAGGTGCGGATAGGTCCAGGGATCTGCGTATTGCTTGAACGAACTGAACGTTGAGATGCTGTGCAGAATCAGGATGATCGGATAGGTGATGTTTCGCATCGCACCGAGTGCAAACGCAATCACGAACGCCAGTTGAATCGCCCCGACGGCATAGGCCAGCGAATTGCTGAGCGACGGGATCATGTAAAACTTCTTGAACACGGCGGCGGCGTGTTCTGGGTTGACGAACTTGTCAATCGTCCACATCAGAAAGACGCTGGTGATGCCCAGTCGCATCAACAGCAGACAGGTCGCGAGTTGCGGACGGAGCTTGGAATCGATGGCAGACAAGCGATTCTCCCGGAAGTGACAGAGTGGAAACGGCTGGGGTTCAAACGAAGCGAGCGAGTGACGCTGCGAGGCTCCGTTGGACACAAATGGCCATCCACCACGATCAACCGCCGGCCCCCATCATTCGGCCCCCATCATTCGGCCCCCATCATTCGGCCCCCATCATTCGGCCCCCATCATTCGGCCCCCATCATTCTGCCCCCATCATTTTGCCCCCATCATTTTGCCCCCATCATTTTGCCC
>NZ_JBFHKV010000805.1:0-4130 GCF_041595215.1 Stieleria sp.
AACAGCGGTTTCTCCTCCAGCCCCGCGTAGGCTTGGACAAAACTCGCTGCGGTGCGGTAGATCAATTCCGCCCCCGAGCGTTCCGCCAAACGCGCGGCAATCGCGAACGCGCGGGCATCAGCGATGTCGACCGCATTGATGATCAAGACGCTTCCCGCCGGTAAATCGGCAATCCGCGCCGCGAGCTGCTGCAAGTCACCTTCGCGAAGCTCCTCGATAGAAACCGAATGCAACGACGTCTGCTCGACCGCCTCGCGAGTCTTTTCCACCACCCAGTCACGCAAGTTCGAATGACGAAATCCGAAGGTCGCGTCTTGGGCAAACGGCGTGTCCGCCGCCGGCACCAACGAATCGCCTTCGGCCACGTAGTGCGTGTCACCAATCGTCAAACGTCCGCCCTGAAGAAAAAACGGCATGATGACGTGGACCGCACCGGGATGCCCGAGCGCCTCGGCGACCGCGTCGACTTCGGCCGGGTAATGACCTCGCAACGTGGAATCACTGCGGCTGATCACCGTCACATCTCTCTGGACGCTCGCCGCCGCTTCACGCAGGTTGCGGCCGAGGACGCGTGCCAATTCAACGGCCTCACGCTCGGGCAGCGCCCGCGAGTTCGTCAACACGTAGAACATCGTGTCGCCACGGCGCAGTTGACCGGCCAGCGAGGGCACATCCCAAGTGGTCAGCACCGGCGTCTGATAGACCGTTTGCGTCCCGGTCGGGTCATCGTCCAACACCACCACGCAGGCACCGGATGCTTCAGCGAGTTGGCGAATTCGGGGCAGCATGTCATCGCGGCGCGGTGGCGGAAGCTGGTTCAAAAGGTCACTCACCACGTCGCCCCCAAAATCGCGAATGCGCGACACGGTGCCCCGTCGCCCCCGGCGATCTTCAACGGCATCGCGCCGAAAATGCACGTCGGCTCAGTCAACTGATCCAGGCCCGTTAACCCTTCGACGATGATGATGCCCGCACCGAGCAGAATCTGATGAATCTCAGTCACCGCGGCCAAGTCGTTGACATCGGCCACCGACGGCGGCTCGACCCCGACCATCCGGACGCGTCGGTCCACCATCCAGCGGGCTAGCTGGGGGCTGATCGGCGGAAAGTGGTCGCGGTAGTGGTCGGGATCGCCGACATGGCGGCTCCACAGCGTCCGCAACAACAACGCATCACCGGGCTGTACCTGGTCGGCCAACGCCCCCAGGTGCTGCACCGTGATCGGTGTTCGGTCGGCCAGACCGTCGAGCCCGACCACCCACGCTTTGCCGATGCAATCGGCGATCGGAATCTGGTCGATCGTTTGCTCGCCTGCCTCAAAGTGATACGGGGAATCCATGTGGGTCCCACAGTGCGAATACAGATGCAACGTCCGCGCGTTCCAACCGTCTCTGGCAACCGTGTACTTGGTTTCATAGTCGACGCCGCGCATCCCTTTTTCCAATCGCAACGTCAAATCAAGGATCCTCATTCGGACGGTGTCTCCCACATCATCGATTCGGCACTGCGGTACATCGCTTCCTGAACCGCGATGCTTTTCAGATAACTGGGGCCGTCGGTTTCAAAGGCCTCTCCAGACCGCAGCCCGCGGACGAAATGCAATTGCGTTTGATGGACACAGTCGCCGGCAAATCCGTGCCGACTGGGTTGATACGGGTGCGGCGCTTCCGGCTGTCCGAGTGGCTGGATTGTCAGCCGGGCGTCATCGTACAAGCGAATCGTTCCGCCGTCACACTCCACCAACAGCTCGCCGAACGTGTAACGTGGATCGTCCGCTGTCGACTCGTTGTAGCGATTGGCGTCATAAACGCCGACGCCGCTTTGGGCAAACTGAAAGATCCCGATCGCGGTGTCTTCGCCGGCGATCACCGGATTGAGTTTTCGATGCATGCACCAGACGCGATCGATTTCGCCGGCCAGGTAGCGAAACGTGTCGATCGTGTGAATGCCGGCTTCGAAAATCAAAAACTGTTCCATCGTCTGAAAGTACGGCTGACGCGCCAAATAAGCATCGTCTCCCCAGCCGTCGCCCATGCGATTCCGCTGCGTGAGGGTGTGTACCTTGTGCCCGACCACGCCGCTCTCCAACAGTTCCTTGATCTCGCGGTACCAGGGCTGGAATCGAAAGTTCTCGTGCACCATGAACCGAACGCCCGCGGCACACGCGACGTCGACAATCTGGCGGGCTTCGGCGACGGTCGGCGCGAGCGGCTTTTGACAAATGATTGCGACGCCGGCGGCGGCAAAATCACCGACCAGCGTCAAATGCGTGTCCGGGCGGGTGACGATGTCCACGAAATCCAATTCGACTTCGGCCAGCATGTTCGCGTGATCGGTGAAAACGGCATCGATCCCATAGGTCTTGGCCGCCCGCTCGGCAGCCGCCGGATTGGAATCGCAAACCGCGACCAAATCGACGCCGGGGATCCGCTTCCACGAATCGAAATGAAATTGGCTGAAGTAGCCGGCGCCGACCACCGCGCCTCGTAATTTCGGTCCGTCAGATTGACTCATGTGGCTACGTTCTACCTAAAAAGATGGAGCAGGGTCCGGACGCCGTCGCGATCCGTGCGGTACCAACGTCGGTGATTTTGAGCGAGAGCAGCGGCACGCGATCAATCACCGGAACCTGGGTCGTACCCCAGTCGCTCTTCGGCAATGCTTCGATCCGGCCGAATTCGAAACCATAAGAAGATCGCCAACAGATTCAATCCCGCTGCGACATAGAAAAACGGCTGGTGCGACCCCAACGCGTCCTTCAAATAGGGAAACGACAACGCGGTGAAGAACGCCCCCAGGTTGCCGACCATGTTCATCGCCCCCGAAACCGCCCCCGCGCTCGCGCCGCCGATGTCCATGCAAGTGGACCAGGAGGGGCTGAGGATCATGTCGCTGCCAAAGATCGCGATGCACATGCACACCACGGCCCAAAACGGCGTCGTCATGTTCACACACAGACTCATGCCGATCGCGGCCAGCAGAAACCCGACGGCCGCGGGCAGACGACGCGACAGCTGCCATCGCCCCTGGCTGTACAAACGATCCACGGTGAAGCCCGCCAGCCAATTCCCCAACACGCCGCACAACAACGGTGACATCGCGTACCAACCGGCCTGCTCGCTGGTCAACTGGTAACTCTCCTTCAAGTACGGAAAGAACCAGGTCACGGTGAAGAAAAACGTGAAGTTGTGGGCGACATATTGGACCATCAACATCAGCATGTTCGGCGACTGCAACATGTTGCCGAACGTGATTGGAACGTCGGCGACCGCATTGACGGCCTCGGAATCGGACTTTCTCGGTCGGCGGGCTTCGATGATGTGATCGCGCTCGGCGGGGGAAACCGCAAAGTGATCTTCGGGCCGATCGCGAAACAGCGCGAACCAGACCACCGCGAACCCGATCCCGATCGCGCCGAAAAACCAAAACGTCTGCTGCCAACCACCCAGCGCCCCGATCAACCAAACCACGCCGGGCATCGCCAGCGCCGCCCCCAGCCGACCACCGGAAAAGCTGATCGAATTGGTGATCCCACGCTCGTTCATCGGCAACCAATTCGTGAACGCCCGCGCCAACGTCGGATAACCACCGGCCTCGCCAAGCCCGAACAGAAACCGCAGCCCGATCATCGCGTAGATCCCACGGACCACGCCGGTCAGCGCCGTGAAGAGCGACCAACACAGACAGACGACCGTCATCACGACTCGAGGCCCGAAACGGTCAGCCAACTTGCCGCTGGGGACCTGGAACAGCGCATAGCCGAGCGAAAACGCCGCCATCACCCAGCCCATCTGCTGATCAGAAAACCCCAGATCGCTCGCCATGTCATCCTTGGCCGCCGAAATACAAGCCCGATCGACCCACATCAAAACCGAGACCAGGAACGCGCCAAGAATCAAAAACAGACGGATCGGCATGCGACGGATTGCCAGTGAGAAGACGAGCGGGACCAGCAGGGGGTGGCGTGATTGTAGCGAACCCCTTTCTGCACGTGTGGCCCGCTGGGCACCATGCAGGTTTCAGGTTTCAGGTTTCAGGTTTCAGGTTTCAGGTTTCAGGTTTCAGGTTTCAGGTTTCAGGTTTCAGGTTTCAGGTTTCAGGTTTCAGGTTTCAGGTTTCAGGTTTGCCGG
>NZ_JBFHKV010000806.1:0-4128 GCF_041595215.1 Stieleria sp.
AACGCGTTAACGGACCGGAGGGCTCGCGCCCTGCCGCTAACAATGGACACCCCGTTCCGGGGTCATGCCACCGCTGGTGTTAGCGGAACGGCGCGAGCCGTCCGGTGGCAGCGTTGAAAACGCGTTAACGGACCGGAGGGCTTGCGCGCTGCCGCTAACAGCGCTTTACTCCGTTGCCCGTTGCGGTTGGTTGGAACATTCCGAGCGTGTGTGATGCGCAGCATCACCTACGGGCTCGGACAATGCATCTTGGGGCGGCCTTGCAATTCTGGTGGTTCTCAGCGCCGCGGTTTACCCTCATGCTCTCACGCATGAATTGGATCTTATTGAGCATCGTTTCGGCCGTGTTGTTGGGGGTCTACGACGCCGCGAAGAAGTGGTCGGTCCAGGCCAATGCGGTTCCGATCGTGTTGCTGGTCAGTGTCTCGATCGGTGCGGTGCTGTATTTGCCACTGGTGGTGTGGTCGACGTTCTGGGGGCAGACCATCCCGTTTGACTCGTTCGTCGTTCGTCCGCTGAGTTGGCGCGAGCATGGATTGATCGCATCGAAAAGCGTGCTGGTGGGGGCGTCGTGGACGTTTGCGTTTTCGGCGCTGAAGCACTTGCCGCTTTCGATCGCTGCTCCGATTCGCGCCACGAGCCCGTTTTGGACGATCGTGATCGCGATCTTGTTTTTCGGGGAGCGTCCGACGCCGCTGCAATGGACGGGCATCGTCATCGTGTTGATCGGATTTTGGCGATTCACCTTAGTCGGCCGGCGCGAGGGGATTCGGTTCACCCGCAATCGCTGGGTCGCGATGATGACGATGGCGACGTTGCTGGGGGCATGCAGTTCGATCTATGACAAATGGCTGCTGCAGCACGCGGGGTTTGATCCGGTCACGATGCAGGCTTGGTTTACGATCGATTTGGTTCCGGTGATGGTGCCGCTGGCGATCTGGTGGTACCGGTTCGATGCACCGAAACGATCTGCGGGGTCACCGAGTCCAACGGCAGACGTCGGCGAACGCCTGTCGCAGCCCTTCCGGTGGCGGTGGAGCATCGCGTTGGTCAGCCCACTGCTGATTCTGGCCGATTGGTTTTATTTCGTCGCACTTTCTGACCCCGAAGCGCTGGTGTCGGTCGTTTCGGTCGTCCGCCGCAGCAGCGTGGTGATCGCGTTGGGATTTGGGGCAAAAGCGCTCAGTGAAGCGAATTTCCGGGCCAAATCGGCCTGTGTCGCCGTCATTTTGCTGGGCGTGGTGCTGCTGACGTGGCACGGTTGAGTGCAAGTGCATCCGATGGCGGATTTTCCGGCACGGTGGTCTTTCACAGTGGTTTTCACGCCTGCCCGGGGCACGTATGCTAGGGCGATTGTATTGGAACGACTTTTGCTGCGATTCTTCCAACGGGTTTGACCGAGGCGGGCGGTAGGACACCGTCGCAAACGTCCCATGAGCGAGTTTCTGCTTTATTACAAGCGGCCGGACCCGACGACCTGGGTCTATCTTTCATCGTTCCTGACGATCGGGTTGTACTTCGTCTTTCACCGGTTCTGGAGTGTCCGCAACCTGGACATCGTCCTGCTGATTTTGCTGGCGCCGGGGTTGCTGATGGTTCATGAGGGCCGCCGGCGGCATCTCCGGGAGATGGAATCGGGCGAGATTGCGACGCGCGGTCAAGCGGATCCGGACACCGAGTCGGCCCGTCCCCGGCACATCGTCCCGTCGCCCTTGCGGGATCTGGAATCCTCCGATTCGGCCGATCGTCCATTCACTTCGGATTCGGCCTCGGTCTTGGTCACGACCCCTGTCATGCAGACGGCCGGTTCGGAATCGGCGGGCCCAACCGGCAACGTGCGGCCGACGATCCATGAGGAAACCAACCTGCCGTTGCAGACAGAACGGCATGCGCTCGATGAGCGGTTGGAAGCGACGTCGTTGGACCCCGGCCAGACCGAGTCCGATGCCGAGCTTTCGGCCAAACAACTGCAACGCAGCGGGTTCATCATGCTGTTCGCGGTCGAGATGATGATTTTGATCCGCTTGATGATCGATCCGCTGATGGTGCGGCGTCCGTTGCTGGACCCCAACCTGACCGTCGGCGGTTTGTACTTCATCAGCATCTGCCTGTTTATCTTCATGATGGTCAACGTCGCCACCAGCACGCCGCGGATGAGCGTCTGGCAGGGTCCGGAGCTGGGTCCGGGGTATGCGTTGATGCATCGCTTGCCGACGATCACAACGCGTCCGGTCAGCCAGGCGCTTGGCGGCGAAGAGGAACCCACGGCGGACGAGTTGGACCAGAGCAGGCGGAGCTGGACGATTCTGGCCAAGGTGCTGGCGATCTCGGCGCACTTGGCGATCATCGTGGGTCTGGTGTTGATCGGCAATCGCCACTTCGGCAACTTGCGCAGCGGCGTCGGTTGCTCGCTGTTGTATTTGATGCTGCCCTACACGGCGCAGATGACCGGCCGTGTGGATCATGCGCTGCCGGCTGCACTGTTGTTGTGGGCGGTGCTCAATTATCGCCGACCGGTTTTCGCCGGGATTTTTCTGGGGCTGGCGGCCGGTCTGGTCTATTACCCGTTGTTCTTGTTGCCGCTGTGGTGCAGTTTTTACTGGCAGCGTGGCGTCCGTCGGTTTGCCATCGGCGTGATCGTGACGTTGGCGATCCTGGTCATGCTGTTGACCTTCGGCGGCACCGATTCGCTGGTCGACCACCTGCGTCGCATGTTCGGGTTGTTTTTGCCGACGAAGGAGCCCCGCGGGATTTGGGGCTTAGGCTGGGATCCTCGCTGGCGGTTGCCGGTGATCGTCGCCTTTGGCATTCTTTGCACGCTGTTCGCCGCTTGGCCGTCGCCGAAAAACTTGGGCACGCTGATCGGTTGTTCGGCCGCGGTGATGGTTGCGGTTCAATTTTGGCATGGCTATGGCGGCGGGTTGTACATCGCGTGGTTCCTGCCACTGCTGTTGCTGACTATCTTTCGGCCGAACTTACAGGATCGGGTTGCGTTGAAGGTCGTCCAGCGGGGACGATCCGAGGCGGTGCGGCAATCAGGGACTGCCGGCGGAATCCAGACGGTCTAGCAAGAGCAAGAAGCGAACATGGTTGATTCTCCACAGAGCCAGGCGGCAGCAGAGCCCGCCGCGGACCGCTACCAAAGCCTGCTCCAGGCGTCGGCGGAACGGCTCAAAGCACTCCGTTCACGGGATTCCCTGTTTGCGATGATCCGCTTGGCGTTGTTCGGCGCCGCGGTGGCCGTGCTCGCGTTCACGTTCTTTGCCCATCTCGGGACACCGGGCTGGATCGTCGGGTTTGGTTTGTTGGCCGGCTTTCTGGTCGCGGCGATCTTAAACGAACCGATTCGCGACGCGATGGCCGAACAGACGCGGGCGAACAAGGTGACCGAGCGGCTGTTGGCGCGGACCCGCCGGGACTGGGACGCATTGGATTGGAAAACGACACGGGCGAAATTAAAAACCGTCCAGCTGGAAGAACACCAGAAAGACGTCGCCGATGATTTGGATCTGCTCGGCAAAAGTTCGCTGTTCCAATTCGTTTCGATGGCCGGCACGACGATCGGAGTGCGCACGTTGGCGAATTGGTTGACCGGGGTCGCCGACGCAGAGGTCGCGCGGGGCCGCAGTGCAGCGGTCCAACGGTTGACGCCGCGGAGAGACGAGCGTTTTCGTTTTTATTCACTGGCCGCACATGTCGGCGAGGGAACCGGCGACCCCGATGAATTCATCCGTTGGTCGCAATCCGATTCGTGGTTGGACAAGAACCGCTGGCTGTCGACTTGGGCGAACGCCTCCGCCCTGGCGGCGATCGTCTCCGTCCTGGTGCTGATCGCGTCGCGGATCGGCGTGGTACCCACAGTCGTCGCACAGATTGCGCTCGCGGTGGCGATCGGGTTGGTCGTGATCAACGTCGTCATCACCACGGTCATGCTGGGGCCGGTTCACCAGATTTTTTCGATCGCCATGGCCAGTCGTCAGTCGGTCGATGAGTATCGCGAACTGTTCTCCGCGGCCGAATGGTTGGATAGCGAAGCGGACGCTCAGTCCGACGAACACTCCCCGGGGGATCGGCTGGACCATCTGCATCGTGTGCTGTTGGATGACCCGGAACAATCAGCCCGTCTGG
>NZ_JBFHKV010000807.1:0-4127 GCF_041595215.1 Stieleria sp.
CCGGTGACGACGGCGACGATGTGCTGCTCGGCGGGTTTGGAATCGATGTAATTAACGCGGGGATCGGCAATGATCATGTCGAGGCGGGTGACGGCGATGACGTGGTCCAGGGAGGCCCCGGCAACGACACGATCCTTGGCGGTGACGGCAACAATGATCTGTCAGGTGATGACGGCGACGATACGCTGACCGGCGGCAACGATGTCGACATCATTCGTGGTGGCGCTGGAAACGATGTCATCCAAGCCATCGGCGGCGTCGGCAACCATCTGTTCGGCGATGACGGCAACGACATCATTGTCGGATCGAGCTTGGGCGCGGAAACCGATCCCGATTTCACCGACAGTACATGGTTCGGCGATCGGATCGAAGGCGGAGCCGGCGACGACCAGATTGACGCTCTCGGCGGAGCCGACTGGATTCGCGCGGGCAGCGGGAATGACCGCGTGTCGACGGGAGATGGTTCCGATGACGTCTTGGGCGAAGACGGTGACGACTGGATCTACGTGGGGCGTACCGCTGACGCACGAGTCAGTGGCGGCATCGGCAATGACACGATTATCGGCTCCCATCTCGGTGACGACGTCATCGACGGTGACGATGGCGACGACGATCTAATCGGCCAGGGAGGCTTCGACACGCGGCGCGGCGGAATCGGGAATGACCGGATCGACGGCGGCATCGGCAACGACCTGATCCAAGGCGGTGACGGAGAAGACGAACTGCGCGGCGGCGGCGGCAACGACGAGATCGAAGGCGGCAGCGGCAACGATGTCATCTACGGAAGCGACGACGCGGCAGACGTGATCCGCGGTGGTGATGGCCGCGACAAAGTCTTCGGCGGCGGCGGCAACGACCAGATCGATGGCGACGAAGGCGATGACCAGTTGCACGGTGGCCCCGGCGACGATGTGATCCGCGGCGGCGGCGGTTCGGACATCTTGACCGGCGACGGAGACCACGACCAATTGTACGGTCACAATGTCGGAAACCTGAACGATGACAATGCCGTTGATTATCTGTATGGCGATTTCGGCACGAACCTTGTGGTGCAAGTCGGTGCGGGACAAGACCGATTGGATGCCGGTGGCGGAAACGATTTCTCCTTCGGTGAATCCGGCGACGACTTCATCGCGACGGGATCACCCGGTGACTTGAACGACTATGGCAGTGGCGAAACCGCGGTGCCGTCCGACTTTGTTGCCCCGACGCCGACCGCCAATCCATCGCATAGCGGCGCGACAGATCAAATCACGTTTGCATCGACGCTGCCAACCGCCACGAACGCAAAAGGACGCTGGACCGGATTCTCCGGTTCGGAATCAGGACTGGGGATCGGCGGGCATGCCAGCGGAGCCAGTCAACCTGCAGTTGTGACCGACGCGACCGGTGCACGATACGTCGCCTGGGTCGACGGCCGCTCGGGACGACAAGAAATCTACGTCGCACGACATACCGACGCCGCCGGATGGGAATCGATCGGCGCGGGAGCCGAAGGCGGCGGAGTCTCAAACTCAGCCGCCGCCTCGACTCAACCGACCCTGGCGCTAATGGTCGACGGCAGCGTCGCCGTTGCCTGGACAGAAATTGCCGCCAGCGGAACCAGTGACATTCACGTCGCTCGATTTGATTCCGTCGCCAATCAATGGGTTGATTTGCCATCAGGACGCAGCCTCAGCAGCACCGGCATGGCGTCTGACCCGACGATGATCTCAACCGTGAATGGTCTCGTGATCGCATGGCTGGATCAGTCATCGGGAATCGAGAACGTCTACCTGCGTCGTTTCGACGGAAGCCAGTGGATCGAGCTTGCGGGCAGTGCTTCGGGAAGCGGCGTCAGCGGATCGAGCACCGAAGTTTCGTCGGTCGCGGTTGCTGCGGACGGAAACCGGATCGCTGTGGCGTGGACTCAGCAATTGGCCGACCAATCACAGATCTACGCCAAGGAGTTCAACGGTTCGACTTGGCTGGCGCTGGGCGGATCGGCATCGGCAGGCGGCGTCAGTCAATCCGACGCGCGGGCGGAGGATCCGTCTGTTGCCTATCTCTCCGGCAACCTGTTTGTCGCGTGGAGCGAATCCGATGGACCGGCGGAGTTGCCCGGAACACAAATCCGTGTCGCTCAATTCTCCGGCGGCAGCTGGACCGATCAGACAACGGCAACGTTTACCGGTAGCGACCATGCCGCGCGTGAGCCCCAGTTGGCATCCGGGGGAGGCGGGCTGTTCCTGGCCTGGGTGGATCAACCGAATCAAGGCGCCATCGGCGTGATGAAGTGGAATGGGACCGGATTCGCAGAGTCGCTTTGGGGAGACGCATCGCCCGGCATTCATCCGGGCAGCACTGGCAGCAGTGAATTGAATCTATTCGTCGACGCGTCGGGGCAACCGTTCGTCGCCTGGCAGGGACAAGCAAAGGGCCAAACCCCGCAAGTGTTCCTTCGTGGCGATGTTTCGGCACTCGTTTTGCCAAGCCGTCTCTTCATCGCGGATGCCGACGCGGGAACCAGTGTTACGAGTCTGCTGGCCGGCAATGACTTCGGCCCGGGCGACACGCTGTTGGTCGTCGGAGAGCATGTCGGGAATGTTACCATTGAAGCGGACGACGCCGGATTGACGGTCATCGGAGCCCCGGGATCGAGATTGCTTGGTAATGTCACCGTCAATGCTGAAAACGTCACGCTGCAACGTGTCGACGTGAGCGGAGATTTGACGATTCAAGCCAATGGCGCGACAGTTTTGCAAAGTACGCTTAGCGATGTTTCCATTACGGGGGTTTCCGACGCGCAGCTGATCGAATCGGTTGCCAGTGACGTGACCATTACATCCGCTGGAAATGCGGTTCTGGAATCAAACCAGCTTCGCGGGATCGTCTTGAATCTTGCAGGTGACGCTGTGATCCGATTCAACGAGATCGGCACGGGAGGAATCGACAACGCCACGGCTTCAACCGGCATGATTTCGGATAACGAAATCGTTGGCGCTGGAGTTGGCTTGTGGGTGCGCAATCTGTTCGGCGGCCAGATCACTCGCAACGTCATCCGTGACGGGCAAACGGGCGTCCGATACGAAGCGGGGGCGCAGCTGTTTGGCAATACGATCTCCGGTAATGCTACGGGAATCGAATCCGGCGTCGCCGCCGAAGACGCAGCGTTGGGTTTCGTCGGTCAAGGCATTCCGAACGTCATCGTCGGAAACACCACCGGCGTCCTGCTTAACGGCCTCATGCGAGGCCAGATCATTCGCGCGAATGCGATCGGAGTCCAAGGTTCGGGCATCCTGGGCGGTGACGATTTGAGCCATGCAAATGAGATCTCGGAAAACACCATCGGCGTCCAGTTTGACGGCGAAGTCCGTTACAACCGCATCGGTCACAACAACCTTGGCGTCGAAGCGTTCACCGGACAAACCATCGCGCACAACGTGTTCTTTGGAAACAACGGTGCTGTCCGTGTGGTAGATCAGGACGACGTCCGCATCGTGGGCAATACCATTTATGGAACGTTCGGTATCAACGTGAATCTGGTCAGCGGGAAACGTGCCGAAGTCACCGGAAACGTCATGTCAACTGAAACAGGTACGAACATCTGGGTTCAGCCGGCCGCGTTCGAGGGTTTCTTCAGCGATTACAACGTGTTGCATGCCGGTCCGAGCGGTGTGCTGGTCGAATACATCGCCAAGTTCACGGACATTCTGGATTGGCAAGCGGGTCTCGGCACCTTTGACCTGCATTCGATCGGCACGACGGCGCTGGACTCTAATGCTGCCCTGCCGAGTTTTCACTATCCCGCCCGGGATGATTTCGATGTGTTCCCGCTGGTTGCCGGGCAAGCCTGGACCAGCCCGACGATTGCCGCTGCCAATCCGCTGATCGATCTGGGGCGTTCAGCCACGGCCGCCGATGCGACCGACGGTGCGCCGACACATGACCCGGTGAACCTGTTAGCCAACGGAAGCTTTGAAAACGGACTGACCGGCTGGACGACGTCCGCCGGGGCGAACGTCCGCGCAGCCTCGCCGCTGCCTTTTGAAGGCGACGGATATTTCCATGCCGGATCGGTGATCACCGGAGAGGTCTCGCAGGTCATTGACCTCGCAGCTTCGGGAACGGATTTGAGTCAGGTCGAC
>NZ_JBFHKV010000808.1:0-4123 GCF_041595215.1 Stieleria sp.
CGCAGCTACCATTTGCGGCCACTGGCCGGCGAGGTCGCGCCGCCCAATCCCTTGCAAAACCGAGACCAGACGCTGTTGGTCTTGCCCTTGGAAGTCGATGACCGGTTCGGCCAAGGATTCGTCCAAGACCGCATTCGCCGCAGTCCGCATCCGGTGCTGGTCGTCCCCAGCCATGTACCGCAAGGGTAAGCAACGCGTTCCGTGCCGGCGTAGGTGGCATGACCCCGAACGGGGTTCAAGCCAGTAGCCGGAGGTGAGCGGAGCGATACCTCCGGACACCCGGTTCCCCGCTCGACGCGACCCCGGAGGGTGTCGCTGTGAAGCATTTTTTAGCGGTAGGGCGCGAGCCCTCCGGTGTTTCGGGAACGATGAGGGACCGGAGGGCTTGCGCCCTGCCGCTAACACCTCGCAAAACGCAGGGAATAAATGCTTCACAGACACGTAGGGCATGCTGTGCATGCCAATGGGCCCGAGGCTATCGATAGACCGAGAACGAAGGCACCGTCGCGATCACCGTCCCGGCGTTGGTCGGGACCGGCGCACCGAGCCCGTTGGCCGGTTGCAGCACGTTGGTTCGCATTCCGGATTGCATGGAACTACGCATCGGCGGTTCGCTGGTCGATCGACCGACGGTGTTGGACGCGATCGCCGTGACGGGCTGGGTGGCATAGGTCCCGTCGGTGGTCGTCGAAATCGGCCGCAGCCGTGCGGCGACTTCCGGGGCGACGTTGGATCCGATGCTGGGTTGCGGCATCGCACGGGCGACCAGTTCCAGCCCCTTTTGTTCGGTGGTTTCGTAGCGGACGGTCCGTTTCGGCACTTCCACCGTCCGTTTTTCAGCGACCCAACGCGTTTGAGTGGTCGCGCGGTTGACGACCTCGCTGCGGGCTTCCCAGCGGGTTTCGGGGACCTGACGATAGGCGACCGTGGGCTGCCGGAACGGGTTCCAGCGTCCTTCTACGTAGGGCATCCATTTCATCTGAGTGACGGGGGAGTAGCTGGTGCGGACTTCCGGTCGAATTTCCGTGACGGTTTCCGGACGGTGCACGACGGTTTCTTGGCGTTCGACGCGGTCCTCGACCACCGGACGCGTGATCCGCTGCGTCACGGTACGATAGATATCGCCGGTCACCGGGTCCTTGTGCAAATCGCCGGAGGGGGCCTGTGCGCCAGCCCCGCCGGAAAGGGCCATCGAGCCCGCTGCGACGAACAACGTGGCCGCTGTCTTGCGTAACAATTCCGTTTTGCGAACGTTCATGCTCGTTAAACTCCCCGCCCAAGCCATTTCATGCTCGGCGTGAATGGTTCCAACTGAAAAGAAAGGCTGGCGATGCAGGCGTGTCAGTTCCGCACGATCGCCACCTTCCCAGAATCGGTATGGAACCGTGCCAACTCGAAACAATACCCACGTCGGAACAAAAAAAGATGCTCGATGAAAAACTTCTCCACCTGGTTCAGTGCCCGATTTCGGGGCAAACGTTGCAGATTTCGTCCCCTGCGGTGATCGTCGAATTGAACGAAAAAATTGCCCAGGGATTGGTCCGCGATGCCTCCGACCAACTGGTCGAAAGTGCATTGGACCAAGGGCTTACCACCGCAGATGGTGCGCGCCTGTATCCCGTCCGGGGCGGGATCCCCACGCTGATCGCCGACGCCGCGATCGAGTTGGACCCGGGGACCGTGGGGTAAGCCTCTTGCTTGGGGTGGGGCAAGCATCTTGCTTGCCACCCCTGGTCACGCTTCGCGTGCGGGGTGGGGTAAGCATCTTGCTTGCCGCCCCTGGTTACGCATCGCGTGCGGGGTGGGGTAAGCATCTTGCTTGCCGCCCCCTGGTCACGCTTCGCGTGCGGGGTGGGGTAAGCATCTTGCTTGCCACCCACTGGTCACGCTTCGCGTGACGCTCGGCATGCGACGCATGCCGCGCGACGAAACGTCGCGGGGGGTCGCAAGCTGGAGGCTTAGGTAGGTGATCGCACGCTGGAAGCTTAGGCCACGTCGGTGCACCAGTGGCGGAGGGCTTTTTCGTAGCAGTCGATGCCGCGGCGGAGTTGATCGATGGCGATCCATTCGTCGACAGTGTGTGCTTGGGCGATGCTGCCGGGACCGATCACGATGCGTCGCGACAGTTCTCCCAGTACGCCGCCGTCGGTCGCGTAGCAAACGGTCTGGGATCGCGTGCCGGCGATCGCTTGAAATTGCGACACGATCTCGCTGTCGGGATCGGTCCACAGCGGGTCGCAGCCGGCGATCGGCGTCACGGTCAAGCCGAGCCGACGCGCGGTCGCGTCCGCTTCGGCCACCAACTCCGCCGCATCCACCTCCGGCATCGTGCGGAAACTGACCCAGGCGTCACTGCGTTCGGGCGTGATGTTGACGACGTTGCTGTGGTCGCTGACGCCAAAGTTCCAAGACAACACCGGCGGGTCGAAACGATCGTCCTGCAATCCCGCGTCTTCACGTGTCCGCTGGCAAAGCTCCAACAGCTTGACCAGCATCGGCACCATCGCCTCGTTCGCATTGATTCCAAAGTTGGTCGCACTGTGACCGGCACGACCTCGACTGTGGACGGTGAATCCCTGGATCCCCTTGTGCGCGTAAACGACATTCATCTCCGTCGGCTCGCCGATCACCGAGACGGGATCGGCGCGGACCAGTTCGCGATAACCGTCGCAGTGATCGACCAGGTGTTTAGCGCCGTTGAATCCGACTTCTTCGTCGGCGGTGCACACCATCCAGATCGGTGCGGTTTGTTGACGGGCATCGACGCGAGCCACTGCGGACAGCATCGCCGCCAACGAACCCTTCATGTCACACGCACCGCGTCCATACACTCGATCGTCGCTCACCACCGCATCAAACGGTCCCGCCGCGGCATCGTCGGTGGAAGGACTCGATGGAGTCGGGGCGCCCACCCACTTCTTGGCCGGCACGACATCGGTGTGACAAAAATACGCGAGCCCCTGGTGTGACGATGCTGCGGTGCTGTGATCGGCAGACGTCTCGTGCTGCTCCGTCCCGGCAGGCAACGCCGTGAAGCATTTATTCGCCGCGTTTGACGAGGTGTTAGCGGCAGGGCGCAAGCCCTCCGGTCCCTCATCGTTGCCGAAATACCGGAGGGCTCGCGCCCTACCGCTAAAAGATGCTTCACAGCGTTGCCCGGCAGGGTTGCGGACCGCGACCAGGTTTGCCTTGCGCACGCCACGCTCATCGCGGTATCCGCTGCGCCAAAGCGTGAACCCCATTTGGGCGAGTGTGGCCGCGCACCAGTCGTTGATGTCGACGTTGCTTTTCGCGCTGACCGAAGGAAAGGAAATCAATTTCTTCAGCGTCGCGATGGCCGAAGCGATCGTACCATCGGGAGGTGAAGCTTCGATCGAATGTGGCATCTATTCTGAAAAGAGTTCTTTGGCGACTTGTTGCAGCATCGCCGTGTCAACTTGTTCGAGTTGGCCGTCGATGGCCGCGAGCTGTGCAAACGTGTCGTCACGATACTCGACGCGCCACTTGGGGTGAATCAGACGATACAACGCTTGACCGGCGATCGCGTCGGGACGTTCGGGGGAAAGCGCAAAAGACGTGATCTTTTCTGTCAGCCGTGGCGGCATGTCGTCGACGGTGAAGGATCGCGTTCGCTTGTTGAACTGGATCGCCAACATCTCGGGCGAGACTTCGACGACGATGACCGGCAGGCCCTCGACATAATCGAAGGTGCTTCCCGTGTTGAGTGTCGCCAACCCACGACCGATCGCGCCGCGATAAAAGGTCGCCAGGTCGGCGATGTCATAGAGTGCGCTGGCACGCTTGGATTGCTCCGCATCGAGATCAAGTTTCGTCAACGCCTCGGCGGCGGGCTTCATCTGATCCCAATCGGCCGTTCGAATCAGCTGCTGGACCGCTTCGATCTTGGCCTGATTGGCGGCGACACGCTCCGCCGTCATGGCGGGCGTGGGATTCGGGGTCGCCGTTGGAGTCGGAGTGGAAGGCGTCGAGCCGGTCGCCGGCGGATCGGGGGTCATCGGCGTCTCGGGAATCGACATCCCGACCGGCGGCATCATGCTCGCCGGCGTCGGACGGGTCGGCGCTGGTGTCGGATTCGTCGGCGTCGGTGTCGGCTTCGTCGGCG
>NZ_JBFHKV010000809.1:0-4112 GCF_041595215.1 Stieleria sp.
ACAAACGCCGGGATTAACGCCGACCATTTATGGACCGGCAATTCAGGCAACCGATCCGACCAGCGGTGTGGAAGCGGCGCTCAGCGAATTTGATGCCCAGGTCAACGGCGACCTGTTTCACGAAGACAACGACCGGGTGCTCAACAACGAGTTTGCCGGAGGCGGCGAAAATTTCTACCAACAGCAACTCACGCGGCTGGAATCGAGCCTGAGTAAACAGACGGCCTCGGGAGCCCTGTTTACCCTGCGACACAATTTTGACGCGGACTTGAACAATTCCGATCGCAATCTGCTCGATGGCACGGCGTGGAATTGGAATTTTGAAGGCGAGGTCCGACATCCGTTGCTGCAAGGGCGGGGCGTCAACTTCAATCGAATCGCCGGCCCCAATGCCACACCGGGTGTTTACAACGGCGTCGTCATCGCCCGACTGAGTGCCGACGTGACGGTGGCCCAGCTTGAGATCGCGCTGCGAGACTACTTGAGCGACGTCGAAAACGCCTACTGGGATCTACACTTCGCGTACGCCGATTTGGAGGTCAAGCAACAGGCTCGTGACCGCAGTCTCAATACCTACTTGTTACTCAAGGCACGACAGGGGCTTCCCGGGGCCGAAGACGACAAACTGGCGCAGGCCAAAGAGCAATACTTCCGGTTCGAGCAAGACGTTCAAAATTCGCTGGCCGGTCGTTTGGTCGTCGGCACCCGAACGTTCAACGGCAGTGGCGGCGGGACCTTTCAAGGGACCGGTGGCGTCTATGTCAACGAACGACGATTGCGGTTGATCATGGGATTGCCGATCAACGATGGTCGACTGATTCATCCTTCCAGCCCGCCGACCGACGCGCCGGTCACCTACCATTGGAACGACATCGTTTCCAACGCCTTAGCACGCCGCACCGAGTTGCGCCGCCAGCGGCTGAACGTCGATCGACGACGCTACGAATTGACGGCCAGCCGAAATTTCTTGCTGCCGCGTCTCGATGCCGTCGGTCGCTACCGGTATCGCGCCCTGGGCGAAAGCCTGTTCGATCACAATATCTCTCCGGCCGGTACCGCGACCGGCACGGGGACGCACGAATGGTTGATGGGGCTCAGTCTTTCTTATCCGGTCGGATTCCGGCAAGCCCACTCGGCGGTCCGCAACGCCCAATTGCGGTTGGCCCGTGAACGCGCCCTGCTGAGTGAACTGGAGCGTCAGGTTGTGTATGGATTGAGCAACGCGATGGCCGAAAGCGATCGCGCCTACGAAATCTTACGAACGGCGTTGAATCGCGAGAACGCGGCGAAAGAACAATACGAGATCTTGGCCGGGGAAGCCCAGGCGCCGGTGCGTCAATTCGATTTCAATGCCTTGTTGGACTCCGAACAGCGTTACGCCGAGGCGGCCAGCGACGCCAATCGTGCCCGCGTCCAGTACGCCTTGGCGACGAAAAACCTGAACTTCGAAATGGGAACGCTGCTGGAGTACTTCAACATTCACTTGACGGAAACGCAGTCGGCCGCGGCACGGATGACATCGCCCCTACCCGGCCGACAAATCGTTCGCTCGGTCGTCGATTTCGCCACCTCCCCGTGGAGCGACGACAACGACAACGCCCCCCTCGCCGGCAATCCGCCATCGACCGTGGCCGCCGAACCCGAAGAATCGGTGTTCGGTGAAAGCACGATCAACGCGATCATCGAACGAGAGCTTGCCTTCGAAGCATCTCGGGGGCAGACCGTCGACATCGACGCACCGATCGAGTCACCTTCGGATGTCGCGTTCTGACTGGTGGAGACCCGTTGGCTCACGCCCAATACGGCTGATCATCCATTGACATCAGCCGGTTCGCGCCAGCGCCAGCGGCCTCCTCATTGAGGTCAACTCAGCGGATGGCTGTAAAGCGGACGAAGACCTGTCGTCTACCGCAACGTATTCACCGGGCAGAACGTTGTGACTTTTCTGAAAGTTCCACAACGATAAAATTGAGTTGCGACAGAATGCTGGTACGTTAGACACCTGCCTAGGTGGAAATCAAATCTCTCACCGGCTTGAGACGCACCACTTTTTATTGCCCGGCTTTTCCTGGGCCGTTTGACCATGCTGAAAACACAATTCGACCGCTTCGTTGCGGAAGGCTTCGACGAACTGGGCGCCATCATCATGGTGATCGACGGCTTTCCGCAGGACGAGCGATTTGAGCCGACCATCGAACTGCTCGAGTCCCTCGGCTATCAACGCAAGGGGGCCCCCGATGTTGACGAGGGGGAGTACAGCGTGAGTACGCCTGGCGGTCAGGCAACCGAGGCGGCTCGGCGCGTTTTCTTTGTCAAGTTCATCCTCGGCAAGCATCTGATTCAGTACCAGCCGTGCAACCGATTCCTTCTTCGGGGCAAATCCTGCAAGCCCCACCGTCCCGAGTCCGATTTGCGGTTTGCCGATTGGTATCCTGTGAAGGGCAGCCCCGTGAAGGAACGTGTCGGTGCGATTGAGGATCAGTTAGCCGATGACTTTCCCAACGCCGCGATGGCGGGGCAGTTTCTGTATGACCACGGATTCAAACGATCCAATACGTACAAGAAACTTGACAAGAACACGTACTTTGTCGCGGCCCGGCACGGCGACGGACAGCCATCGGGAATCGTCTTCCGCGGTGAGGACGAAACGTACTTCTTCGACTACTACGCCGACACCCGGTATACCATGGGCAGCAGCGGCCTGCTGAAGGACGAACTGCCAACCGAACGACAGCAAAATGTTGCGGCGTCCATCGCGACCATGAACTTTCCTAAGCTGATCGAATGACCTTTTTTACCAATCATCAACGAGCTGCCATGACTATCAATCGACACGCGCTGCTTGCGGTGATCCTGTCGGCCGCATGGTGTTGCGTTCCATCGGCTGGCTCGGCCGAGGAACCCAAGCGAGAAACGGCAACGTTCGGCGGTGGCTGTTATTGGTGCGTGGAAGCCGTGTTTCAAAGGATTGAAGGCGTCAGCAATGTCCGGCCCGGATTCATGGGCGGGCGAATTGAGAATCCGACGTATCAGCAAGTGCTGACGGGACGGACCGGTCACGTCGAAGTGATCCAATTGGAATACAACCCCGATGTGGTCACCTTTGAGACGTTGTTGCAGGTGTTTTGGCGCACGCACGACCCGACCACCAAGAACCGTCAAGGTCCAGACGTCGGACCGCAGTACCGCAGTGTGGTGTTCACCCACACGGACCAACAGCGAGACGTCGCCCAACAGTACAAGCGACTGTTGAATCGGCAAAAGGCATTCCAGTCGCCGATCGTGACGTCCATTGAACGGGCCAGCACGTTTTATCCCGCAGACGCGGATCACCAGGACTACTTCAACCGAAACCCAGACAAGCAATATTGCCAAGCCTACATCGTTCCGAAACTGAAGAAGTTAGAGGAACTCTTTCCTGATCAACTGAAAGCCGATCCGGCAAACAGCACAGACGCTCGGTGACAGGCCGGATGCCTATCCCACTGGTAGCATTCGACACTTCTTTCCCATTCGACCCTTAGCTCCAGACAAAACTCTGGAGCACCAACAGCACGGTCAGCAAAAGCGCGATGATCCAGCCGAGCACGGTGAACGTGGTCAGCAGCCGTTGCTTCCGACGGGACTCGGGCGTCCACTCGACCTTGGATTGCTCGTCGATCAGTTTGTCTTTCAACACGCCTTTGACGAACGCGGCTTGTCCCGTGGTCGCTCCGCTGGCGGCAAAGTAGCAACCGCTGAAAAAGAAGGAATCGTCTTTCTCGCCGCCGGCACTCTTCTCGCTCGATTCACATCCGAACGCTTGTCCCAGCACCATCCGCAGTCGCGGTTTTAACTCGTGTCGAATCTTACACGTCAGCGCGTACAGCTTGCGGTTGCCACGTTGCTGGGCCAGTCCGTCCTCGCGGCTGAACAGCCGGTACACCCAGTCTTCGAATGCATCGCACAGGCGATCGCTATGGGTGTTCAATTCGTCGGGCGTGGGACGGCTGCGAAGATCAAAACGGCCACCCAGTCGTCGCGACAACAATCCCGATTGCAAGCGACGAACCAGCTCGATGAATCCCTTGTCTTGTTCCAGACCGACGATCACGGCGGTGACCGGCGACCGC
>NZ_JBFHKV010000810.1:0-4096 GCF_041595215.1 Stieleria sp.
AGATCGGTTCTGAGTGAATGTTTTCGGCCAACGGCCGTTTACATCCATAGCCTTGGGCATCGCCCAAGGTCCTCAAACGAGAACGAGAGGGATTGGCCAACGGCCATGCACAAATGCCTCGTCAAACGCGAAGGTTGTGCATGGCCGTTGGCCAAATTCCGCCTCAATGCGAACTGGCAATCCAATTGTGCGTCTGTTCGTAAATCGTTTCGTAGAAAAACGGCACGATCCCCAACACCACCATCAGCACGGTGGAGACGCCCAGTGCCGTGACGATCGACACCGACGCACGAAGGGGTGGATCGTTCTCAAAACTCGGCTCGATGTACATCTGCCGCACGATCCGCAGAGAATAGTACAGCGAAATGGTCGAATTGACGGCAGCCACGGCGACCAACCAATGAAACCCCGCCTTGGATGCCACGCTGAACAAGAAGAACTTGCCGACGAACCCCGACAGCGGCGGGATCCCCGCCAAGCTGAACAGCCCCAGCATCATCACCAACGCGATCCATGGATTCGTTCGCGATAGCCCGCGATAATCCTCGATTTCCTCGCGGCCGGTTTCATTCAAATAGAAAACCAGCACGCCAAACACGACCATGTTGGTGACCACGTAGACCAACATGTAATACACCATGCTCGGGGCGCCGTCGGGGGCCAGAAACCCCATGATCAGATAACCCGCCTGCGAAATCGCACTGAACGCCATGAAGCGTTTGACGTTGGTTTGCACCACGGCCACCAGATTGCCCAAGGTCATCGTCACCGCCGCCAACACCGCAACCGCCATCGAAACGTCCAACAGAACATTCCCCAGCACGCGGTAGAACAACTGGAACATGAACGCCAATCCGGCCGCCTTGGACGCCACCGACAAGTACGCCGCCACCGGAAGCGGCGCACCGCGATACACATCGGCCGCCCACATGTGAAACGGCACGAGCGTCAGTTTGAATCCGACCCCGACCACCACCATCGCAATCGCCAGCTTCGTTGCCGGACCAAAACTTAAGTTGTCGCCCATGGTGAACAGGTCCACCGAGCCGGAAAGCCCGTACAGTAGACCGAGTCCGAACAGCACCACGGCAGACGACGTCGCGCCCAAAATGATGTACTTCAACCCTGCCTCGCACGACAACGGGTCATTGCGACGCCAAGCGACCAGGGCGAACAGCGGAATCGTTGCCAGTTCCAGACAGACATACAGATTGATCAGATTGGTCGCCGAAATCAGGAACATCGATCCGACCAGATTGAACAAGACCACCGTGTAAAACTCGCCCCGATGAATCAGCTCACGGTCTTGCCCCGGCACGATCTTGAACCGACCGTTGAGCAGATCGGCCGACAGCAAGACCGTCAACAGACCCGCCAACAAGAACGAGACCTTGAACCATCCGGCCACGCCATCAAAGAGAAACTGGCCGTCGAGGAAATTGCCATCGCCTTGAATCATCAGATAAACGACGGAGGCCAGCGCGGTGCTCAGCCCCAACAAGCACACCGGCGTCTCCAGGACTCGATGCCGCGGCGGCAGAAACATTTCCATGCCGAGTACCGCGAACGCTGTGACGACGACAATGATTTCCGGTTGGATATACATGGGATCAATTGGAGTGGTGTCGCCGGAGGTCCTAAAAACGATTCGCGATCGGAAGAATCGCATGCTCGATCAGATCGATCAGCACGGGCGGGTACATGCCCACGATCGCTAACGTCGCGACCAGAATGCCGGTGCACAGTTTCTCGGGGATCGTCGCATCTTGCATCTGGTTGAACGCCGGCTTGGTCATCGGCCCTTGAAACACACGGCTCAGCCCGCGCAACACATACACGGCCGTGACGACGATCGAGGACGTGGCGAGCAACGTGCAGATCCGCATCGTTGTCGCATCGACCCAGCGGTTGCCAAAAAAGCCGCCTAGAAAAACGGTCGACTCGGCGACGAAACCGGACAACCCCGGCAGCCCCAGCGACGCCAACCCGGCGATGTAAAAACTGGTCGCCAACCAGGGGATCCGTTTGGAAAGCCCTCCCATCTGCGTCAAATCACGCGTCTTGGAACGGCCATAAACCATTCCGATCAGCCCAAAGAACAGCCCCGTCATGATTCCGTGACTAAACATCTGGATCACGGCGCCTTTGAATCCCATCAAGTTCAACGAACACAGGCCGAATAAGACGAAACCGCAATGGCTGACCGACGAATAGGCCGTGAAATACTTCAAATCGGTTTGCCGGATCGCCGCATACGCCCCGTACACGATGTTGATCGTCGTCAGCACCAGAAAGAAAAGCGCCCACTGTTTCGCCCCCTCGGGCATCAGGTACACGGCGACTCTCAGCACGCCGTAACCGCCCAATTTCATCAGTACCCCGGCATGCAACATCGACACTGCCGTCGGCGCCGATGCGTGACCGTCCGGCGACCAGGTGTGAAACGGGAACAGCGCGCCCAGCACTCCGAACCCGACAAACACGCACGGAAACACCCACTGCTGTAGGTCACGCGAATAATCGACCATCGCCAACTTGTTCAAGTCAAACGTCTGCGATCCGGCCGCGTGGTACAGCGCCAGCATTCCAACCAAGACCAACGCCGAGCCGACCATCAGCATCAACGTCAGCTTCATCGCAGAATACTCCTTCCGCCCTGTCCCCCACACGCCGATCAACAGATACATCGGCAACACGGCGACTTCGTAGAACAGGAAGAACAGGAACAGATCGACGCTGATGAACACGCCAAAAACGCCCGTCACCAACACCAACAGAAACGCGTAGAACTCACGCGAGCGTTCCTTGACCTCCCAACTGGCCAGCACCCCGGTGAAAATGATGATCGCCGTCAGCACGATCATTGCCATCGCGATCCCGTCCACGCCGACGTGGTACTCGATCCCCATGCTCTTGAACCAAGGAATCGATTGCTCAAATTCCATTTGCGAAATCGTCAACACCGATGCATCGCCGCCGCGCTGCTGCACCACCTGCATGTACGACACGCTCATCACCAACGACAGCGCAAGGACCACTCCTGTGCCAAACAGCGCAACCCAACGACGCAGGTACCATTTGGAATCGGGGGTCGCAACAACGGCCAGCGCCGTCGCAAACGGAATCAAGATCAGCAGACTTAACCAACTCATCCGAGCCTTTTTCCTTGCTCAACAGCGCTATCGTTGAACGAGCCACAAAAACAACAGGATCACAATCGTCCCGTTGATCATCCAAATCCCGTACGTCTGAACCTGCCCGGTTTGCAGAACGTTCAACCGAGCCCCGAACCAACGCACCACCGCCGCCGATAAATTCATCGCCGCATCCACCACATGGCGATCGAACCAAGCCGCCGGAGCCGCGATGAATCGAAAAATCATCTTCGTCACCAACAGATAGACTTCATCGATGTAGAACTTGTTCTGAACCAGACGATAAATGCCGCCCATCGAATCAGCCATCGACTGTGCCCGATTCGTCTGCCCCCCGTAAAGCCAAAATGCGGCCCCGATCCCGACCACCGCGGCTGCCACCGATAACCCCATCACCAACAGGTGAGCGTGGAGTTCCACACCGGGCAAAACAAACTGCGAGACGGCAATCCAGCCGCCGCACACGGACATCACCCCGAGCACCACCAACGGGATCGTCATGATCGGCGGGGACTCGTGAGCCTTCGCCGCGCCGTCGGACTTGTGTGCCCCCAGAAACGTCAAAATGTAAACGCGAAACATGTAAAAAGCGGTCAACGCAGCCACGAACAGACCCACCCCAAAAATCAGATGGTGCTCCCCGTCCAACGCGGCGCCCAAAATCTCATCCTTTGAAAAGAACCCGGCCAGCGGTGGCACACCGGCAATCGCGATCGTGGCAATCAAGAACGTCGCATGAGTCAACGGCATCTTCTTTCGCAGCCCTCCCATGTCCGCCACGTCGTTGCTGTGGACGGCGTGGATCACCGAACCGGCCCCCAGAAACAGCAGCGCCTTGAAGAACGCATGTGTGAACAAATGAAACATCGCAGCACCCAGCCCGGCTGGGTGCTCCGCCGACGCGACGCCCAACGCCAGCATCATGTAGCCGATCTGGCTGA
>NZ_JBFHKV010000811.1:0-4085 GCF_041595215.1 Stieleria sp.
AGCTAATCCGAGTTTTCGAAGTCATTCGATCGGCCGCGCTGTTCACGAGCAAACTCGGTGGCCTTGTGATTGCCTCGTCGTTTCGTCATGCGGCTTCCCCCTCACCCCCCGCCCCTCTCCCCCAAACACGCCTCTACTCGTCGCAACGTTTTCGCTTTCTAAAATCACTCGACGCGTATGATAAATCCGAATCAATTAAAAGGCTTGTTCGGGGGAGAGGGGAGCCATTTTTGGGTAAGTGGCTTCTCGGTTTAGCGGCATTGGGCACGTACGCTAGCGCTAACATCAACGCACCATTTCGCGTCAAAGTAGATGACATTGAGCGTCAACCAGTAACGCACGCTACTGCGACAATCGATCCAAAACGTTCTTCGTGATCTGAATCACCGCGGCGTCGCCGCCGCTCAACCCGTGCGCCCAATCGGTTGTGCCGGTCGTCACCACCGTGCCACCGCCGGCGGACGTGTACGTTCCCAACACAGCCGCACCGACTCGATCGGTCGGAAACCGGTCGTACCAATAGCTGTCGCCCGGTGCCCATCGCGCTTCGCAGGTCCCCAGGATTTGGAACGTCTTGGGCGTCCCGTCGTTGTGTGTGGGAACGGGAACTCCGTCGATCCACTTCATTTCGCATCCGTCACACTCGTAGCCGACGATACTGTCCTTTCCACCGAACGCATCGCCTTGTTTCAATCCCGTTCCCTGGAACAACCAATGATCGGGGCGATGGACGGTAAACGCGCCCGATCCCTCCATGAACTGGCCGTGACTGCGATGGTAGCCGCCCCACAAGAAACCAACTCCGGTCAATTCATTCTCGGGACGTCCGACCAGGTGGTGGCTCCACGCCGTGCTCAGCAAACGATGGTCGCCCGTGCGATACAACGGGTCCATGTTGGGCGTCTGTTTCCATGAGGTCAACGTTCGGCCGTTGTTTCCGCTGCGCACCTGCCAACAACAGGTATTGCCACTGAAGAATGCAACATTACCGCCCTCACGGATAAAACGCTCCAGATGATCGCGCATCGGTGAAGACCAATATTCGTCGTGCCCGACGCTCAAGACCAGTCGGTAATCGGCCAGGATCTCGGGGTGAAATTCCAGATCGCTGTTGACCGCGTAGTCGATCGACTACCCATTCGTTTCCGCCCAACGCACGAACGGCAATTCCCACTTACCGAATTGTGAACCGATCGGGCGATCGAACGAAACCTGATGGCCCTGCAAGCCGTCGCGGTCGTGGTAGCTGTACAGGCTGTGTCCGCCCCAGTTTGTGTACGCGTTGTAGGTATTCGTTGACAGTTGCAGCAAGATGTTTGATTTCGGCTGCGAATCGCCGGCGCGGACGACGAAGAACAATGAGCCTTGCGCGCCGGCATCTCCACCGGCCTTCACCGTGACCTCGTAGTAGCCACTCTTCCAGTCACTGGGGATCGGCAACGTCCAGGCAACCGGCCAGTCACAACCATCCGACGACGCCCGATCAGCAATGGGATGGGCCGCACAGGCCACGCCGACTTCCTGATGGACTTGTTCGGTTTGTGCACCGACCCGAGAAATCGTCAAATCGACCGTTGGCTGATTGGACGAGAGGTGAAACGCAACCGTATCGCCGGGAATGTAGCTGAGTTGATCGGTGTAACCGAACACGTACGGACCGGAGGGCGGAAGCTGTTCCGCGTTGCTGTGATCACGCAGCCCGACGATGATCGTCGCCAACATCAACATTCGCAAAGTCATCTTGACCATTTGTTTCTCTCGTTGTGAATTGAAGTGTGTCGAGCCCAGTGTATCGCCGTCTTGCAGCGACGGGCAACGCACCGCACGGACGACTCAATCGGTGGTCACCCGTCGAAAAAAAGGAAAACCCACGGATGGCACAGCAGACCCACGGATACCTCACGCATCTTCTTCCTCTTATCGTTTTGCCCCCATCGTCTTGCCCCCCATTATTCTGCCCCGCATCATTCTGCCTCCCCGCATTCTGCACCGATCGTTTGACACTGCCTCGTTTCGCCGCCTCCAATCACAGCATCGTTCACCGAGGACCGGTTATGATAGTCCCACCGAACCCCATCCCATTTGTCGAGTCTGCGCGATGCGTTCCCATTCCATTTGCATTCGATTTCTGATCACTGTCTCAGCGGTCACAATGTTCGCCGTGGTGGCCGGTGCGGAAACGCCGGGTGATTCAAACGCGAGTTCCGAGATCGGCGGATACGATCGTCCACACGGTTTTGCGCACCAAAGCCGCAGCGAAACGGTTGCCAAGCACGGCATGGTGGCGACCAGTCATCCGTTGGCGAGCCAGGCCGGACTGGATGTCTTGCGTGAAGGCGGAAACGCCGTCGATGCCGCGATCGCGGCCAACGCGATGCTGGGCGTGGTGGAACCGATGAGCTGCGGGATCGGCGGTGATCTGTTCGCAATTGTCTGGGATGCCAAGACGAAACAACTTTATGGACTCAACGCCAGCGGTCGCAGCCCCAAACGCATCAACCAGCAGGTCTTCGTCGATCGCGGGCTGGACGAAATCCCCATCGAAGGTCCGTTGTCGTGGAGCGTGCCGGGCTGCGTCAGCGGCTGGCAAGCATTGCGAACACGGTTCGGGACGCGGGATCTATCTCGTTTGCTCGCGCCTAGCATCGAAACGGCTCGAGAAGGTTTTCCGGTCACGGAAATCATCGCCGGCGGTTGGGCGAATTCGGTCGAATCCCTGCTCAAGTATCCCGACAGTGCCGCGACCTATTTGATCGATGGAAAGCGTGCGCCGAAGGCCGGTGAAATCTTCCGCAATCCGAATCTAGCAGCGACGTACCAGAAACTTGCCGACACACACGGCAATGCGTTTTACCGAGGTGAAGTCGCCGATGAGATTGCCGCGTTCAGCAAACGCAACGAAGGCTTTCTTGACGAAGCCGATTTGCGTGACCATAGCGCCGAGTGGGTCGATCCGGTTTCGACCGACTACCGGGGCTATCGTGTTTGGGAATTACCGCCCAACGGTCAAGGCATCGCGGCATTGCAAATGCTGAACGTTCTGGAAACCGTCGACCTCTCCAAGTATTCCCCGGGACACCCCGAATACCTGCACTGGTTGACCGAAGCCAAAAAACTTGCCTTCGCCGATCGAGCCAAGTTCTATGCCGACATGGACTTTGCCGATGTCCCGGTCGATCAACTGATCTCCAAGCAATACGGCCGCCGGCAAGCGGCTCGAATCGATCCCAACCGAGCGCTCGCGGATGTTCCCGCCGGCGATCCGAAATTGATCTCCGGCGATACCGTCTATCTGACGGTGGTCGACAAGGATCGGAATTGCTGTTCGTTGATCCAAAGCATCTATTACGGGTTCGGCAGCCAGATGACCGTCGGTGACCTGGGATTTGCGATGCAAAATCGCGGCGCCCTGTTCGCACTCGACGAGGACCATTTGAATCGACTTGAACCTGGCAAGCGTCCGTTTCACACGATCATTCCGGCCATGGTGACGCGAGACGATCGACCCTATTTCTGTTTCGGCGTGATGGGCGGTGACATGCAACCGCAGGGGCACGTCCAAGTCCTCGTCAACTTGATCGACTTCGGACTGAACGTTCAAGCCGCCGGTGACGCCGCCCGCGTGCGACACGTCGGAAGTGCCCGCCCGACGGGAACGCCAGCCGAAGGAGCCGGAGTGCTGCATGTCGAATCAGGAATCACCGACGAGGCAGTGGCAGAATTGGAAGCGAAGGGGCATACCGTTTCGCGTGAACGAAGCAGCTATGGCGGATACCAAGGAATCCTCATTGACTGGCAACACAACGTCTTGCATGGAGCCACCGAAGCTCGCAAGGACGGCATCGCATTGGGTTATTAAACTCTGCCCCCGCGGCATTCCCCCTCCCAACGTCAGCGATCGACCGCCCCATCCACCTGCCGCCCCATTATTCTGCCCCGTATCATTCTGCCTTCCCTCCTACTGCCTTCCATCGTTTTGCCCCCACCGTTCCTCCCCCATCATGTTAAAAACCCTCCTTCTCGCCGCCTCGCTCTTGATACCTGCGGCGGCGTCCGCCCTTGCTGCGGATCCAATCCACTCTTCG
>NZ_JBFHKV010000812.1:0-4084 GCF_041595215.1 Stieleria sp.
ACATCGGCGAGACCGCTCCGGCGTGGAGCGAGTTGCCGGGGACCGACGACCGTGTGCATTCATTGCAGACGCTTGAACAGACGAAGGTCGTCGTGGTCGCGTTCACGTGCAATTCCTGTCCCTATGCGGTCGATGCCGAAGACCGCTTGAATGCGTTGGTCGATCGATTTGCAGACAAGTCAGTCGCCGTGGTCGCGATCAACGTCAACAAGGTCGAAGAAGATCGGATGCCGGCGATGAAACAGCGGGCCAAGGAGAAGGGATTCAAGTTTGCGTACCTGTGGGACGAGTCACAACAGATTGCCAAAGAGTACGGCGCAAAGTACACGCCGGAGTTCTATGTGTTGGATGAGGATCGCAAGGTCGTCTACATGGGTGCAATGGATGATAGCCCCGCCGGTGATGAGGTGACGAAGACCTACCTCATCGATGCCATCGAAGCCACCCTGGCCGGTCGAGAGGTGCAGGTCACCGAGACGATTCCGATCGGTTGTCGCATTCGGATCGAGCGGCAACGGCGAACGCGGTGAAGAAACCTCTCCGGCAAGTCGCTCAAGCGGATCGTCGACACACCCGGTTCCGATCGACCTCGCGACCACGCGGCGGTGTTTGGGCAGTGTTGGGGGGATTGGGCGGCGCTTTGTGCTTCGCGTTCTTTACCACGTTGTTGCTGCTCGTCAACGGCACCGCCACCCTGGTCCTGTTCGGCGCATTGGTCGACTCCGACCCGTCGTGGGCGGATCGCAAAGGGGTGATGCAGTTCGGGCTCTTTGCGCTGCCGTTGGCCATGCTCGTGGCCGAATGGTTGGTCTGGGACTTCTTGTGTGGATTGCTGCGGCGTGGAACAGCGGATGACGATCGGGGAAGCGGGATGGCAGATTGAGACGGGGCAGCATCATTCCGCCTTTCCATCGTTCTGCCACCTGGCCCGTTCCATCACTTCGCGCCGTTTTTCTGCTTGGGTTTCCAGCGTCCCATCAGGGCGACAAAACTGGGGACCAGAATCGTGCGGACATAGAACGTATCGATCAGGACGCCCAGACCGAGTGCAAAGCCGAGTTCGATGATCCCGCGGAGTCCGATCGACGCATCGGATTCGATCCCCAGCAGGTGCAGCAAGCCGGGTAACCAGGCGGAGGCGGTCATGCTGAAGAAGGTTGCCGCCATCACCATTCCACACGCGGTGATGATTCCGCCGGTTTTGGATACCGCGTGGCGGAGCGCAGACAACCAGCCGCTCTTGCGTTGTTCTTCGACGATCCGTGTGACCAGGTAGACGTTGTAATCCTGGCCGACCGCGACCAGGATCACAAACAGGAACAGCGGAAGTTTCCAGTCCAGGCCGACATACTGATCGGCGTAGATGCCACGGAAAAACAGCACGGTCAATCCGAGCGTGGCGTAGTAGCTGAGCAGGACGGTAAAGATCAGGTACAGGCACAGCCCGAGCCGGCGGATGACGGCGACGAGAATCAGGAAGACGGCAAGCACGACCGCGATTTTGATCCGTTGGTTGTCGGCGATCGTGACGCTTCGCAGATCGATGATCGAAGGTGTCGTGCCGGTCAAATAAACCTTCGATCCGGTCCAGTCGGAATCCGGGTCGCTGGCGAGTTGATTCAGGGTGTCACCGATTTGTGAGACCAACTGCTGCGTCGGAAGCGCAAACGGATCGCCTTCGATGATCAAATCCAGGCGTGCCAAGCGGTCTTGGTATTGGGTGTTGTTGGAAAAGAAATAATTCTGTGCGACACGGTGCTGTTGCAGCGCCCGTCTGCGCCACGCGTCGGCGCTCAGCAGTCCCATCTCTCGGTCCGGGGGGAAGTCGCCCAGGGGATCGTTCGGCGTCCGCACGGCGACGACGCCCGGCTGTGCGTAGAGCAGGTTGGACAGACTTTTGAGTTGCTTTTTCAGAGTCTCTCGTGGTTCGTCTTCGGGGCGAACCATCAAGACCGTCACCGGATTGATCTCGCCGATTTTGAAGTGGTCCGACAGCAAGCGATAGCCGCGTCGACTCGGCGCGTCGGTGTCCAACTGGCTGCTCAAGTTGTACGTCACTGAATCTTCGTTGACCCATCCGTACCAACCCGGGGCGGCCAGGAAAACGATGCCCAACAGAAAGGCGGTCATCGGCCGGCGGGTCAGGGTGATCGCGATCCATTCCCACAAACCACTCGAACGCCGCGTCGATTTCCCATCGGGGCCGACCGGAACCGAGAGCAGCGAGCGCGTGGTTTCCGTTTCGGGAGTCACGACGTTGGGCCAGAACACGTTCGGGCCGAGCGCCCGCAGCAGCGCCGGTGCAAGCGTCAAGCAAACGATTAGGCCGACCAGCAAACAGATTGCGATGATCGGGCCGGTGTAATGGTACTTGCCAAACTCAGCGAACCAGAGTGTGCCGAGTCCGAAGACGGTCGTCAGCGCGCTGCCCAGCAACGCCGACGTGACCCCGGTCAATGCATTGCGGCACGCCACGGGCCACGGAGCCAACGCGGCTTCTTCGCGCAGTCGCGAGATCAGAAACAGACAGTAATCCGTTCCGGCGCCAAACAAAATCACCACGATGAAAATGCGACTGGTCGTGAACACACGCATGTCCAGCCAGGGCAGTACGCCGCGGATCGACCAATCCGTCAGCGTGGCCACCATCGAAGTCGAAACGATCACCGCGACACCGATCGAGATCATCGGGACGGCGACCAGCAACGGTGCCCGATAGACCAGAATCAAAATCAACAGGATCATGATCACGGTGATCGATTCGGTGTAACGAATCGCATCGCGGGCGGCGATCAAGGTTTCGCCGCCGATCGCCGCCGAGCCGGTCATTTCCAACTGCAAACGCTCTGCGGCGTCTTCCGGTTGCGGGATCCGGGCCAAGCTGTAGCGGCGAACCCGGTCAAGGATTTTGCCGACCGATTCGACGGTGTCGATGTTTCCGGTCGCGGCCAACTCGCTGCTCAGTTGCATCACGGCCAATCGCGCCGACGGTTTAGTCAACAGCGACCCCAGGACGGCATCGTCCCAGGAAAGCAGGTCCAGCATCGAGGTCCAGGCCGTCAGATCACGCGCGGTGATCGGCTCGGCAAGCGTCTCGATGTCGGGGACCAGCAGCAGGGCATCGCGATAATCGTCTTGGGCTTGCCGCTCTTGGCTACCGATCTGTTCGAGTAGTTTTGCCCGATCAAAATACGCGATCGCCATCCGCGGTTCGGTCAGGGTGGGGGCCAGATCCGGGACCGAGTCAGCGAACCGTTCGTAGAATCGCTGGTCGACGGCGATGCTGTGGTCGAGCGATTCGAGGGCGCGTTGGAGCCAGGGTTTGGCAAGTTCGGGGGCCTGGTCGATCGGGCCACCGGAATAGCCGAGACCGATCGCGCGTTGCCAACACACTTCGCCGAAGCGGTGATGCAAGCGGCGGAGCAAATCGTCACCGACCATCAAATCGTCTTTATCGAGCGACGTTTCCTTGCGACCGAGCACGATCACAATTTGGCTCCGCGCCCGATCGCCGGGAAAGGCTTCGTCGAGCACCCGCGCGGCGGCGACCGTGGTCATGCGGTCGGGTAGGTACTCGAAATCACCGTCATAGGCGACGTCTTTCCATTTCGGCGCGATCGCAAACAGAATGACCGTCGCGACGACCCAAAAGACCAGCACGGGCCGCCATCGGTGGGTGACGAATCTCGCAAGTCGTTTGGTTAAATCAGCGAGCATCGTGGATTGTGGGCGGTGGGCGTCGTGCGGTGAACATCGTGGGGATGTCAACAGCCGGGCATTTTAAACACCGCGGCAAAACGTCGTCCGACAAGCGTACACCAATGGGGGCAACTTGTGATGCGGGGGCCTGTATTCAGGGGGATGGCCGGCGCTTGGGTGGTGTGCCTGCACCCATCCTTTTTTGCCGCTCGATTCTTACGACGCCCTACCCCAAGACCAAGCCGATGTTGTCGATGGCCGTTGGCCAACGCGTGTCCCCGTTTCCGCACACTGAGCCCACTGACTGAGCCCACTGATGGCAGCGCGAACCCGCGGATAGTTTGCCCCCTGTCATCCGTGGGTTCGCGCTGCCATCCGTGGGTAT
>NZ_JBFHKV010000813.1:0-4077 GCF_041595215.1 Stieleria sp.
AAGTCTGCCCGCTTCGATTTCGATCGCACCAAGTTTTAGAATTTCGCCAGTTCCGACAACGACCTCTATCGAGACCCTGTTTTCATTTACTTCGAACTTCAGCGGTTCGGAGGCGCCTTCGAAGTTGATCGTGATATTGTCTGCTGTTGCGGTAATGCATTGTTCATCAGATAATTCGTGACCAGCTATAGATCTGGTGGCGTTTTCGTACACTAACTCGGTTTTGTCGCTCGTGATGTAACAAGCCAGCATCCGCCTATCCTCCAACCGTTCCATCCCCGGCATTAGGTTGCTTCGTTTTTTGGTTGCGGTCTGGCGGCGGAGGCGGTCGAGCAGGGTGCGGCGTTTCTTGCTGCGGCTTTTGGATGAGCGTGTCATGCGTTCGACGCCTCGATTGGCGTTGCGGAAGAAGAGGGGCTGCTTGCGACTGATCACCTCCCTGTGACCCGGGGTTTCCCCCGCAGACTTGATGCCATCCCCGGGGATGGCTTTTTGATGAAAACCTGATGGCAGGTTTTTCTAATCACGTCGAAGGCGTGGTGTCGGGAGTTTGGACGAACCAACGCCCGACACCCACGCGGCCCAAGATTCGCGAGTCGCGATCGGCCCCTTTCGCCCCACCAAGCTCACGCCGCGAGTCACTTGCCCGGCGGATTGCCGAGCATCGGTCTGGGGCGGAGGACGTATCCTGCAACGGGCCGAGTCGGAGCTTTTCTCTTCCCCGTCTTTTTCCACTCGACGCAAACGCCGCCCCGCGTGGATGGTGGAAATGAGCCGTTTCGTCGCGTCATTGCGGTGGATCGAGTTCTTCATGGGGCTCTGAACTTGGCTTCTGCGGGTTCGTGCCGGATCGCCGATATCGCTATACCTGCGAAACGGTTCCGATTGTCGCCTCGGATAATCTCGATCTTCCGGATCATTTTCCATTTCGCCGGAGCGGTGACGAATCGTTGGATACGGATCAGCCTGTGGTCGGGCGACCTTACCCTTCGCCGCGTGTGAAAAATTCGCGGTCTTTGTTCGAACCCGCAAAGCACCTCAGCTGTTAGACTTTGATCTATGAATGAGCCCGATGACGCACAGCAACAGGTGATCGAGCTTGCTCGCGGTGGCGATGAGGCGGCACTTGCGACGCTCTTTCAGATGTACCGAAAGAAGCTCAAGTCGATGGTCGAGTTTCGCATGGATGTGAATCTGCGCGGGCGGGTCGACCCGTCCGATGTGATTCAGGAATCGTATCTCGAGCTGGCCAAACGGCTTGGCGAATTCCGTGCCAAGGAAGACATGTCACCGTTCGTCTGGATGCGGCTGGTGACCATGGAACGGATGTTGAATCTGCATCGCCGACACGTCGCGACACAAAAACGCGACGCGCGGCGCGAGTTCTCGATCGATCACGAACTCGGTTTGGATGTCACCTCGATCACGCTCGCCGCGGGGTTGCTGGGCAAGCTGTCGTCTGCATCCGGTCGTGTCGTACGAGATGAACAAAAGGCAAAACTGCACCAGTTGCTTGACCAGATGAGCCAGGATGACCAGGAGATCATCGCGCTTCGCATGTTTGAAGGGGTTTCCAATGGTGAAGCGGCCGAGATCCTTGGACAGTCCCCAAAAGCAACGAGTAAACGCTTTGTCCGGGCGATCAGTCGCCTGCGTTCGGCAATGAATGTCATCCCGGGGCTCTCGGAGTTGTTCAGCAATGATTGAAAAGAGTCGGAACGGTTCTGCGAGCAATCCATCACGAGCACGCGGAATTGATCGACGAGCTGGCGACGGAGTGATTGGCGAATGTTTGCGACAAGGATCAGTGCAACGCCAAGGAGCGAACCCTCGATCAATCAGTGAACGCTGGCTGAAGAAGCGTTTGGCAAATGTGCGGTGATCGTCTGGCGTTGGGTGGACTCATTGGGCGGTCTGGGGGTGATCCTCGCGGTCCGAAGTCGATGACGGGCACGGCCCCCAAAGCCGATCGATCTCCCCACCGACCAGGATGGCCGCGTCGGAATCCAGTCTCCTGAGCTTCACCCCGGACACCATCCAGGCATCACGTGTCGCGCCGAAGCCGAGTTTGCCGGGCTCGCTGCTGGCCCACTTCGGTTCCTGGCTGAGCGCGATCACGGGACCGCTCCAGCGATACAGCGGTTTGGCGTCGAGCGTGACCCGAATGGTCGCGTTGTGATCTTGGAGTCCGACGGTCAATTCCAGGTCATGGTGTTCGAAATCGACAATCTGAATTCCGGCGACGGCACCCGGCGCATCGACTCCGTTCTTCCCCTCCACCGTGTTGAGTGCGCTGCGGATAAAGTTTCCGTAATGTCCGTGAAAATCGAACCCGCACATTCGGTCTCCCACGGGGATGATGATCTGAAACACACTGAAGTCTTTCAGTTTCGTCAATCTCACGCGCAGCTGATAACTGATCCCCCGCACGTCCGCGGGCAGCGTCACCGTCGCCAGTGGTGCGTTCGTGCTATAAAGGTTCCCGTCATGGAGCCGCCACGTGCTGTCGCTCGATTCGAGTTCGACAGGGTCCAGCCGGGCCAGAACGTTTTCCCAGCCAGCCGATTCGGTTGCCGGAGAGAGTTGCGGGAGGCGTGCCAGAGAGTCACTTGAAATCTGACGGTCCCAAACCTTTAGAAAACTGTCGTTGCAAATCGCGGCGATCCGTTTTCCGTCCGGGCTGAACTCCAAGTCGACGACCGGGGCTGCGAGTCCGTACAGGTCAAGCGTTTCCTTTCCCGTCGTCGCATCATGAACACGCACCGTTCCAAGCTCGCTGCCGCTGACGACCTCACGACCGTCGGGACTGAATTGCAAACTGCGAACGGTTTCCCAGTGGGCGCGAAAGGCCGCCTCGAGCGTGCCCGTGGCCGGATCCCAGACACGAATCCAGCGATCCCTTCCTCCGGTCGCCAATCGTTTTCCGTCCGGGCTCGCGGCGAGGCAACTGATACTACCGGTCTCTGAGGCATCGATTTGTCGCTTCAGTTCGCCTGCGTTCCAATCCCACAGATTGATTCCGCCGGCCAGTGCAGCCGTCGCCACAACGGTATCGTCCAGGCAAAAGCACGCGAAGGGCCGCGCCTGCTCACGGATCGATCTCAAGACCTGACCGTCGGGATACTGTAAGACTCGAATGCCGCCGCCGGGGTCGGGTCTATCAAACGCTTTATCCACCACGACAAGACGCTCTCCCCGTCTGTCAAACATCACACTCGAAAAATACGCGCGTCCGAATGGAGGTAATGCTTCACCGGCGGACGAGAGATGGGAAAAGTGTTTCTCCGCTGACTGTCGGACCACAATGGATCCATCTTTGGGATGCACCGCGAAGTCATCAAACTTTCCGCGATCCTTTCTTATCTGTTGCCACTGAAGGATGCTTTCGGCGCTGCCCCACGCGGTGAGCTTGCTGTAGGTACTCGCGTAAACGGTGGAGCCGTCCCGATCGAATGCCACTCCCGTGCCGACCGATCCTAGTTTCTTGGAAACAATGGCTTCTCCGAGTCTTGTCGACCAGGCGTTGATAATGCCATGACCGCCCCCCGAATGCGCCGACAGCAACACCTTGCCATCCGAACTGAGCGCCACGTTTTCCACGTCGGATCGAGCACCGGCGAGCGACCGCAGCAGGCGTCCCGTCGAGACGTCCCAAAGACGAATGATGCCGCCGCTCGCGGTCACCACCACCTCGCCATCGTCGCTGAGCAGTTTCACGCTCTCGTCGCGGAAATGCATCGCTCGTACTTTCCTTCCCGACGCCACGTCCCAGACCAGAAGCTCGTCGCTGCCCCAGTACGCGAGCCTGCTGTTCTGGGTGAATTGCAGTCTGATCTTGCTGGGATTGTCGACGGTCGCATCGATGCTGCGGCGAACGATGCCGCTGCGCGTTTTAAGTATCTTGATGGTCGCCTGCAGCTTATTTCTGGCCGCCAGTACTGCGATCGATTGACCGTCCGGGCTGAAGTCGGGAATGATGTTGGAGACGGCAAGATTCCAAAGCGGTTTTCCAGTTTTGACGTCGTACGCGATCAGCATGCGGTCGTCCGCGGCGATCGCCGTTTCACCGTCCGGACT
>NZ_JBFHKV010000814.1:0-4072 GCF_041595215.1 Stieleria sp.
ACCTCGGCGTCATAGGCTTCCAGCTTGATTCCCGAGAGCGGGAAACCTGCCAGCACACCACCGCCTTCGGCGCGGTCGCGAAGTTCTTGAATCGCGGCGTGCCGCACGTCGCCCTGCAACAGCGTGTCCGGCGGCAGCCGATCGAACACGATCGGCTTCGCGGAGCTGTCTTCCAGGGGCGACACCCGGACACTCAAACGGGCAAACATCTGGTTGGCGCCCATTTGCCGATTGCAGACACCGATGACGTCGGCTTTACCGCCAATCGTCTCACGGTAGTTGACTCGCGGTTTGTAGAACTTGACGTTTAACCCGAAGTCGCGAGTGAGCCGGTGTTGGATCACTTCCAGGTGCAGCTCGCCCATGCCGCTGATGATCGTCTGCCCCAGTTCTTCGTTGTCGACCGCGCGAAACGTCGGGTCTTGGCGACGCAACATGTCCAGGGTGTCATCGAGCTTCTTGCGATCGCCCGTGTTCTCCGGTTCGATCGCCATCGACAACACCGTGTCGGCGAACGTGATGCTGGGCAATTCGATCTGGTTCTGGGTGTCGCAGAGGGTATCGCCCGTGATGGCAAACCGAGGGCCGATGACACAGCAGATGTCCCCGGCGGCCAGCGATTCGGTTTGCCCGTCGCGTTCTTTTTTGGACGCGTGGATCTGCCACAGCTGGGCGACGTTTTCTTTCTTGTCGCGGTTGGGGCAATAGACCCGTGAGTTCTGTTTCAATTGTCCGCTGTAAATCCGAATCCAATAATTGTCGCCCGTCTTGGCAGGCAGGATCTTGAACACCAGCGCGCTAAACGGCTCGGTCGGGTCCGGTTTTCGGATCAGTTGCTGGTCCGGCTTTTTCGGATTGGTCCCTTCGACCGGTGGGCGGTCGAGCGGGCTGGGCAAGTAGTGCCCGACGGCGGTCATCAGCGGTTGGACACCGATGCCGTGCAGCGCCGACCCGCACAACACGGGTTGGATCGTCTGCTCGATACAGCCTTTGCGTAACGCTTTGCGAATCACGTCCACCGGCACTTCCTGGTCTTCCATCACCAGGGCCATCGCGTCGTCGTCAATCTCGCAAACCGTTTCCAGCAGTTGTTCACGCCACAGCAGCGCATCGTCCATCAACTCGTCGGGGATATCCGTTTGCGTGACCTCCTTGCCTTCGGTCGCCGGATCGAACTGCAGCAACTTCAGCTCGACCAGATCGATCACCCCGCGGAACGGGTTTTTGACGTGAGTCGGGCCTTGGCCGACGGGCAATTCGACCGCGACCGGTCGGCCGCCCAGTCGGGGACCGATGTCGTTGAAGACGGAATCAAAATCGGCGCCTTCGCGATCCATCTTGTTGATGAAAACGATTCGCGGCACGTTGTAGCGATCCGCTTGCCGCCACACCGTTTCGCTTTGTGCCTCGACGCCTTCCCGTGCCGAGAACACGACGACCGCGCCGTCCAAGACGCGCAAACATCGCTCCACTTCGGCGGTAAAGTCGACGTGCCCGGGCGTGTCGAGCAAGTTGATGTGGTACTTGTCCCAGCGGTACCTCACACAGGCGCTGAAGATGGTGATCCCGCGTTCCTGTTCTTCGGGGTCGTCATCGGTGTCGGTCGTGCCGTGGTCGACACGTCCGACGCGGTGCTTTGCGCCGCTGAGATACAGCATCCGTTCGGTGACTGTCGTTTTACCGGCATCGATATGAGCGATGATTCCAATGTTGCGCAGTAAATTGATGTCGGCAGACATGATTGATCAGGGGGTAGGGAAGTGGCAGCGGAGCTCCGCCGAGGGCAACGTCGATGGGAAGGATTTTGTAACGTCTTAGCGATTTCCGCTAGACCGCACAGGAATGGATCCGATGGGAACAAAAAACCGCGATCACGGCGGGATTGCCGTGTCGCGGTTTGAAAAGGTTGATTGCGTTGTAGTTTTGGGAGTGATCGGAACGCCGATCACCACGCAAAGTGTGCGAACGCCTTGTTGGCGTCGGCCATGCGGTGCGTGTTTTCGCGTTTGGTGTACGCGACGCCTTCCTTCTTGTATCCGGCCATGATTTCGTCGGCCAGCTTCAGGTGCATCGGACGGCCCTTCTTGCTACGGACCGCTTCGAGCAACCAGCGGATGGCCAAGCTTTGCTGACGGGCACGATTGACTTGCATCGGAACCTGGTAGCTGGCACCACCGACTCGCTTGCTGCGAACTTCGATGTACGGCTTGATGTTTTCCAGAGCGGCTTCGAAGACTTCGATCGGCTCGTCGCCTTCGGTCTCGCCACGTCGAGCGATTTCCGCCAACGCATCGTAGAAGACTTTCTGGGCGACGGTCTTCTTTCCATCCAGCATCAAGCAATTGATGAACTTTCCGGCCAGCATCGAATTGTGGCGTGGGTCGCCCTTGAGCTGTTTCTTACTTGCGGTGATCCGTCCCATTTCAAACTTTCAAATGTCGAGTGATGTTCGTTCTGAATAATGCGTGTTTCAAGCGGCCGAGCCGGCGATGCTATTTCTTGGCACCGTAGCGGCTGCGAGATCGTTTACGGCCTTCGACGCCCAACGCGTCACGGCTGCCGCGGACGACCTGGTAGCGAACACCGGGCAAGTCACGGATCCGGCCACCGCGAACGAGCACGATCGAGTGCTCCTGCAGGTTGTGACCTTCGCCGGGAATGTAAACGGTGACTTCTTTGCCGTTGCTCAACTTGACCCGCGAAATCTTTCGCAGTGCCGAGTTCGGCTTCTTGGGGGTCATCGTACGAACTTGCAGACAAACGCCCTGCTTTTGCGGGCATTTCTCCAGTACGGGAGACTTACTTTGGCGTTTTTTCAGTTTGCGTCGCTTGCGGACGAGTTGATTGATGGTGGGCATAGAGTCGTCGTTCTGGCGTTTATCCGTTGTTTGCCGTATTTGGAAGCGTGCAAGTATCGTGCCCTACCGGTTGGTGTCAAGGGCTGATCAGCAGTAAGATTTGGCGATGCCCATTTTGACCATTGAATCGACCTGTGACGAGACCGCTGCGGCGGTGATTTCCGACGACGGCCGCGTGCTCGGCGAGTGTGTCGCCACCCAAGAAACCCTGCACGAACAGTTCGGCGGGGTGGTCCCGGAAGTCGCTGCCCGGGCCCACGTCGAGCGGATTTTGCCCGTCATCGACACCGCGCTGCGAAAGGCCGGGCTGCAAGGCGCCGATTTGGATGCGATCGCCGTCGCCGACCGACCCGGATTGGCCGGATCGCTGCTGGTCGGAGTCGTCGCCGCCAAAACGCTGGCGGTGGCCTGGAAAAAGCCGCTGGTGGCGATCAATCACTTGCACGCCCATTTATACGCCTGCCAAATGGCGTCCGACGTGTCGGTCTATCCCTGTATCGGGCTGGTCGTCAGCGGCGGGCACACCAGTCTGTATCACTGCACCAGCCCGCTGGACCTGGAATACCTCGGCGGGACGATCGACGATGCGGCCGGGGAGGCGTTCGACAAGGTCGGCGCGATGCTCAATCTCGGCTTTCCCGGCGGGCCTGCGGTCTCTCGTTTGGCCGCCCAAGGGGATCCGAACGCTCACGCCTACCCGCGATCGATGCTCAAAGAACCCGGGTACCGCTTCAGTTTCAGCGGCCTAAAAACCGCGGTCCACTACAGCATCGCCCCGCCCGGCGTGAAGGATTTTTCGAACATCAACCTCAGCGATCAAGCCAAAGCCGATATCTGTGCCTCGTTTCAGGCCGCGGTCGTGGACGTGCTGGTCGCCAAATCGGTCCGCGCGGTCAAAGCGTACGAGGCCGGGTTTTTGATCGTCGGCGGCGGGGTCGCGGCCAATCCGGTGCTGCGCACGGGCCTGCAAACGGCCGCTGAAAAGAACGGTTTCCAGTTGGTGATCGCCCCGATGAATCTGTGCACCGACAATGCCGTGATGGGAGCGATTGCGCTCGAAAAAATTCGTCGCGGCGAATTCGCCCCCCTCGATCTCGACATCACCGCCGGCCTGCAACGCGGCTTCTAGTAGTAGTCTACCGCAGCTCAATTTTCGGGTAGTGGACGAGGCGACGAGTCCGAGAAGTGGACGAGGCGACGAGTCCGGGTAGTGG
>NZ_JBFHKV010000815.1:0-4071 GCF_041595215.1 Stieleria sp.
GACGTCCGCACCGGCGTTGTTGACCCAAGTGGTCGGCGGGCCGAGAAAGTCCCAGCTCTCGTCGACCAACCGTTGCCGCTGCTGCGATTGGCAGATGTCGGCTTGAACCAGACAGGTCGTCGCGCCGAGCGCTTCGACCGCAGCGGCCGTTTCTTCTGCGCCGCGCTGGTTCTTGCGGAAATGAATCACCAATTTTGCCACGGCGGTTTCACGGTCGGCCGAGCGTGCCTCAGAGCCGTGCGAGCCGTGTTGTCGCGCCAGTCCGATCGCGATCTGACGACCGATCCCCGAGGAAGCACCGGTCACGACAGCTCGGAAGGGGCGCGCTTGCATGATTTGGGCGGATCGGACCGGGGATGCTCGAATCGCTTCGATAGGCAAAATTGACGGCGGTGACAGCCCTGTGGAGGGGGTTTGTTCACTGGGCCGTCGGAAGCTAAAAAGTCGCAGTGGCAATTGCTGCCCCTGTCTGTCCGCCACAATGGACGCCAGGACCACGTATTAACGCCAGGCCCTTGTCGTCGCAAGCCCCCGGCGGCTACCCTTTTGGGGCTGCACAAATGCCATAAACTCTTCAAATTGGATCAACGGTGGCCTTCGAGTTACCGTAACGCTTCGGTTGTTGTGAAGAATCAATATCACCCGCGTGGTTTTCCATCGGAGTGAACATTGAGCGTTTGAGACGCCGAAGAGTGGAACGACCCGCCGAATGATTCGGTCGCTGACTTGAAACGGTCAGCGCGACCGCTGATTCGATTTGTGAACTTGCCTTCAGGGAACTTGCTTGTATGAACGACTCGAAGATGATCGCCCAGGATGAAGTGAAGAAGCAACTTGGCGAACTTGAGCGGAACGCTGAAGTCGACATCGATGCTTCAGAAACGAAGGAGTGGCTTTCGTCGCTCGAATATGTGCTCAAGAGCAAAGGTCATGACCGAGTTCGTTTTCTGCTCGAAAAACTCCGTGACCGCGCCGCCGAGCAAGGCGTCCAAGCGGCCGCCGACACGACTACGCCGTATCTGAACACCATTCCGGTCCATGACGAGCCGGCCTATCCGGGCAACCGTGATTTGGAACGACGCATCAAATCGATCATCCGCTGGAATGCGATGGCGATGGTCGTCGGAGGCAACAAACGCGGCGGGGGAATCGGCGGTCACATCAGTACCTTTGCCTCCAGCGCGACGCTCTACGAAGTCGCCTTCAATCACTTTTTCAAAGGCCGCGGCGAAGACGGATACAGCGGTGATTCGGTTTACTTCCAAGGCCACGCGTCGCCGGGGATGTACTCTCGAGCCTTCCTGGAAGGCCGATTGGGCAAAGAAAAACTGATCAATTTTCGACGCGAACTGGAACCCGAAGGCGGGCTGAGCAGCTACCCGCACCCCTGGTTGATGCCCGATTTTTGGGAGTACCCGACGGTCTCGATGGGGCTGGGACCGATCATGGCGATCTACCAGGCCCGATTCAATGAATACCTGCGCGATCGCGGGATCAAAGACACCAGCGGTCAAAAGGTCTGGGCGTTCCTCGGTGACGGTGAATGCGACGAACCGGAAACACTCGGCGCGATCGGATTGGCCTCGCGAGAAAAGCTGGACAACCTGATCTTCGTCATCAATTGCAATCTGCAACGATTGGACGGACCGGTCCGCGGAAACGGAAAGATCATTCAAGAATTGGAATCGATCTTCCGCGGTGCCGGCTGGAACGTGATCAAAGTCATCTGGGGCGGCGAGTGGGACGAACTGCTCGCCCGCGACACCACCGGATTGCTGGTCAAGCGGATGGGCGAGGTCGTCGATGGTCAGTACCAGAAGTACACCGGGATGCCGGGCAGCTACATTCGCGAACACTTCTTCGGCAAGTACCCCGAACTGCTCAAGCTGGTCGAAAACTACAGCGACGAAAAGCTGGAAAAGATGCGCCGCGGCGGGCACGATCCCGAGAAAGTCAATGCGGCCTATCAAAAAGCCGTCAGCCTGCAGAACGGCAAGCCGACCGTCGTGTTGGCCAAGACGATCAAGGGCTATGGTTTGGGCGAAGCCGGCGAAGGTCGCAACGTCGCCCACAACCAGAAAAAACTGAACGAAGCCGAGTTGCTGGAATTCCGATCACGGTTCGGGATCCCGATCAGCGACGATGAAGTCGTCAACACGCCGTTCTACAAGCCGCCGGAAAACAGCCACGAAATCAAGTACCTGCACGAGCGACGCAAGGCCTTGGGCGGCTACCTGCCCTCACGCCCGACCGAGCATCCGACGCTGGAAGTTCCGTCGCTGGCCGACATGCAGAAAACGATCAAGCGGCTGGAAAACAAAAGCATCAGCACGACGTTCGCCGTGGTTCAAACGCTGATCGCCCTGTGCCGCGACAAGAAGATTGGCAAATTCATGGTGCCGATCGTTCCGGATGAATCGCGGACGTTTGGGATGGAAGGGATGTTCACCCAATTCGGGATCTACGCCCACGCCGGGCAGCTGTACGAACCGATCGATTCGGCGATTCTGCAGAAATACAAAGAGGCCCAAGACGGCCAGATCTTGGAAGAAGGCATCACCGAAGCGGGGTCGATGGCCAGCTTCAATGCCGCCGGAACCGCCTACAGCTGTCACGGCGTCAACATGATTCCGTTCTTCATCTACTACAGCATGTTCGGTTTCCAACGCATCGGTGACCTGATCTGGGCCGCCGCCGACATGCGAGCCAAGGGATTCCTGGTCGGCGGAACGGCTGGCCGAACCACGCTCAACGGCGAAGGCCTGCAGCACCAGGACGGGCACAGCTTGCTCAACGCGATCGCCTTCCCGACCGTGCGGTCCTACGATCCCGCGTTCGCCTACGAAGCGGTCGTGATCATCCAGGAAGGCTTGCAGAAGATGTACGCCGAGGGTGAGCAGTGCATCTATTACCTGATGAGCGAGAACGAAGAGTACACGCATCCGGAAATGCCCGAAGGATGCGAAGAAGGAATCGTCAAAGGCATTTACAAGTACCGCAGCCGAGACGTCGACAAGGCGAAAGCCCGTGTTCAGTTGTTCGGCAGCGGAGCGATTCTCAATAGCGTGCTTGCCGCACAAGAGTTACTGGCCGAAAAATATGGCGTTGCCAGCGACGTTTGGAGTGTGACCAGCTACACGCAACTCCGTCGCGATGCCGCCGCGTGCGACCGCTGGAACATGTTGCACCCCACCGAGACTCCGAAAAAGAGCTACCTGGAAGAGGTGCTCGACGGAGTCGAAGGCCCGTTCATCTCGGCCAGCGACTACGTTCGCGCCTTGGGCGAGCAACTGACGCCTTGGATCCCCGGCGACTACTTTGTCTTGGGGACCGACGGCATGGGCCGTAGCGAAACCCGCGAAGCGCTGCGTCGCCACTTTGAAGTCGACAAAGAATCGATCACGATCGCGACGCTCAGCCGACTTTCCAAGGCCGGCGTCTTTTCACCGAACGACGTCAAACAGGCGATCGATGACCTCGGCTATGACGCAGACAAGCCCGACCCGTATTATGCTTAGTTGATCGTTTTTGATCTGAATTTATCCTTCGACCGAGCGAAGGCACGATGCCTTCGCGCTAGATCTCTCCTATCGCTGATAATCCATCTATGGCTACTGAAGTTACCCTTCCCGATCTTGGTGACGGCATCGAATCCGGTGACGTATTAGAAGTGTTCGTCTCGGTCGGAGACGTCATCTCCGAAGGCCAAGACATCGTTGAAATGGAGACGGACAAGGCGACCGTCCCGGTCCCTTCGTCGGTCAGCGGAAAGGTTTCAAAGATCGCGGTCAGCGAAGGGGACACGGTGCCGATCGGTGGCGTATTGATCGAAGTCGAAGCCGAATCGGGCGCCGCGGCACCGGCCGCCGAACCCGCTCCGGAAACCCCCAAGGCGGAAGCACCCCAAGCAGAACCGCCCAAGGCTGAAACGCCCGAACCACCGGCTCCGGCCGCGTCGACGCCCGCTCCTGCCGCGGCGACCCCCGCCCCAGCGACTCCCGCTCCCGCTGCCGCAGCACCGCCGGCCCAAGCACCCGCACCCGCACCCGCTCCTGCTGCTGCACCCGCTGC
>NZ_JBFHKV010000816.1:0-4070 GCF_041595215.1 Stieleria sp.
ATCGGTCGCATCACTGCGGCGATTGAGCAGCACGTCCTCGACGTGCTCGAGCAGATCCTTGGGGATCTCTTCATAGACTTCCAGCTGGCCGGCATTCACGATGCCCATGTCCAATCCGGCTTCGATCGCGTGATACAAGAACGCGCTGTGCATCGCCTCGCGGACGCGGTCGTTGCCGCGGAAGGAAAAGCTGATGTTGCTGACACCGCCGCTGGTTTTCGCCCCCGGGCATTCCTGCTTGATCCGGCGAATGGCGTTGATAAAGTCGACCGCGTAGTTGTCGTGTTCGGCGATCCCGGTGGCGACGGTCAGAATGTTGGGGTCAAAGATGATGTCTTCGGGCGGAAAGTGGACTTGATCGACCAAGATCTTGTAGGCGCGTTTACAAATCCGCACCTTCTCGTCCTCGGTCGCCGCTTGGCCTTTTTCGTCGAACGCCATCACGACCGCCGCGGCACCGTATTGCCGCACCAGTTTGGCGCGCTCGATGAATTTTTCTTCGCCGTCCTTGAGCGAGATCGAATTGACGATCGCCTTGCCTTGGACGTTTTGCAGCCCCGCTTCGATGACTTCCCATTTGCTGCTGTCGATCATCACGGGCACCGACGCGGTCACATCATCGCCGGAGATCAACCTCAAAAAACGGACCATCGCTTCGGCACCGTCCAACAGCGCGTCGTCGAAGTTGATGTCGATGATGGTCGCGCCGTTTTCGACTTGCTCACGCGCGACTTCGACTGCGGTGTCGTAGTCTTCGTCGCGGATCAGTCGAGCGAACTTGCGGCTGCCTGTGACATTGGTTCGTTCACCGACCATCGTGAAGGGCACTTCGGGCCGCATCACCATCGGCAATAAACCGGACAACCGGGTGTAGACCGGGCCGGGAGTTTCCTGCTTCGGTTTCAGCCCCGCGACACGCTCGGCCATCGCACGGATGTGGTCCGGCGTGGTGCCACAGCAGCCGCCCAAGATATTGATCCAACCGTTGTCGGCAAATTCGCCGACGATGTCCGCCATCGCCTTGGGACCGAGATCGAACTGGCCCATTTCGTTGGGCAACCCGGCGTTGGGGTGGCAACTGATCGGGATTCCCGCGACGTGGGACAGGGCTTCGATGTGGGGACGCATCACATCCGGCCCCAGGGCACAGTTCATACCGACCGATAGCAGTGGAAAATGCTCCAGCGCCGTGAAGAACGCTTCGACCGACTGACCGCTGACGAACGTTCGGCCGCCCTTGTCAAACGTGCCGCTGACCATCACGGGGACTCGGCGCCCACCGGCATTGAAAAAATCTTGGATGGCGAACAGACAGGATTTCAAGTTCAACGTGTCGATCGCCGTCTCCGGCAATAGAATGTCGACACCGGCATTGACCAGCGATTCGACCTGGGCGCGATAACTGGCACGCATCGCTTCAAACGTCGTGGGGCGAAAGGCCGGATCGTCGACCTTGGTGCTGATCGCCAGCTGCATCGTCGTCGGACCGATCGAACCGGCGACGAAACGAGGCTTGTCGGGTGTTCGCTCGGTCCACTCGTCGGCCGCTTTTCGTGCACAGGCGACCGCGGCACGGTTGATTTCATCCACCAGCTCCAGCGGCAGATCAAACTCCACCATGCCCACCGGCGAGGCACCGAAGGAATTGGTTTCGACGATGTCCGACCCGGCTTCGTAATAGGCCCGGTGGATGTCCGTGATCTTTTCGGGGTGCGTCAGGCACAGAATGTCCGAAAAATTCTTCAGATCCTTGTGGTGATCGGCGAACCGATCTCCTCGGACGCCCGCTTCATCCAGCCCCAATCGCTGGATCATGGTCCCCATTGCCCCATCGAGCAGCAGAATGCGGTCGCGAACGAGTTCCGACAGGAGATCGGCGGTCGAATTGGCTTGCAGCATCATTAAAATCACTATCGAGTGTGGGCTCTTGAAGCCCGTATTCTCGTGCTCCGGCGGAAATTCACAAGGCGAACCGCGAAAGTCGGCGAGAAGACGACATTCAGCCTTGCCGTAACCGCTCAAGTTTCGCTATTCCGCAAAAGCCTGAAGACAGACACAGAGAAACACCGATGAAGCCTTACCAGGGCCGGTCGGTGGTCCCCAGGTGAAACGGTTCCACGGATGGGCCGATTTCGGGGGTTTTCTGACTTTCTTGTGCCGAACAGGCGTGGAAACTCGCTGCGGAAAATCACTGATGGATCAGGAACGAGACACGACCAATAACGCCAAACGTTCGCGACCGGGACGCTTTCGGGCCGAGAAATCGCCGAAAGTTGCTCGTCCGAGCAACGCGCCGCAAACGCCAGCCCCTTCCTACAGGGGGGACTTCCAGGAAATCCCCGACCCGACGGCCGAACGGGTCGCTTCGGCGGCTGATCTCCTGCCCACGCTGTTTGAACTGCCCGATCGTACGCCCGAAGGCTTGCTGCGAAAACGCGACACCGCACGGTTCTCCATCCACGACGCCCACAGCGGGCCTCCGGCCAGCCATGTCGATCCGCCTTCGGGAAACCACAGCCACCTCAGCCACTCCGGACCGATCTCGCCGGTCAGCTCCGATTCCGCGACGCCCGGTGGCATCGGCCAGCATTCCGATTCGGATCCTTCGCCGCTCGAACCATCACGCGGCGGCAGCGAATCGCCGGATGAATCACGCGTCGCAGCCTACCGCGACGAATCGATGAACTGGGCCACCGCCAAAGCGTCCTGGGCGACGCGATCGGCCATCGTGATGCTGGTGTTGCTGATGGTCACCCTGGCCTTCTTCTCCGGACGCGGATTCAACAAGACCGGTACGACCGAAGATCCGTCTCGTTTGACCGATGCCGACGCCGACGACCTGGGTGAAACCATCGTGGTGATCACCGAAGACATTCAGCTGATGGATGACTCGGCCGCCGCAGAACCGCCGCAGACCGATCCGGACAATGCGGCGTCCACACAGATCGCACAGGAATCCCACGCCGCCGTTCCAGCCAGCTCGATCGCTGACGCCCCCACACCGGCGAGCATGCTTGGCGAGCCCTCGGCGGTCCTGCCTGGGGAATTCGACCTGGCCGACCAAGACATCCCGCCCGCCCCCTCGGCAAACGAAGTCCCCAACATTCCGCCGAGCTTTGATTCCAATCAGTCGGTCGTCGCGTTCCGTAGCGGCGAATCGCCAAATGTTCCACCGACCGCCGCAACCGATGTCGATTCCGATCCACTGCCTGCCGGAAACCTGCCCGCCGGAATGGAAGACCGCCTGCGGCTGGAAGATGGTCTGCGGTACAGCGACACGCCGTATGCGATCGGCAACTTTTTGGAAATCTTGAAAGCCTGGGAAGACTCCGAACAGCAGTAGGCCCCAACGCTTCGTCGCCCGACGCGGCCGAAACGCCAATCTGACCGTGCAGCACTTGCAGTCGCGACCTGTCTGTCCTCCTGATTGAAAACGAACCAAACCATGAAGACCAACCAGACGTTTATCGGCGCCTACACACGCAACCGTCGTCGCGCAGGCCTGCATCCCAACGACGCCCCCACCGGCAATGAATCCGCCGACAATGACCTCGAAGGCAGTGACCTCGCCGATGCAATCGCTGAACGGGTTGCTGAACCGGTTGCCAAGGTGGTCGCCGAAGCGTCTGTCCGTCAGGTCGTCGAGCCGCCGCACGCGTCCCCGCCGTCTTCGCATCTGCCACCGGCACCGGTGGAGGATCACGAAGCACTCGAAAAACTGCTCAGCCAATCGATCACGGTGTCCGACACCTTCGTCGCCGCCAGTGAAGTCTGGATCGATCAGCCCGAAGGACAGGTCATGCGGATTGATCGTCCGCCGACACCGGCCCCAACGCCGAACCCGATCGAACCCGCCCCGACCGTCGAGTCGGCAGAGCCGGTCGTTCAAGCAGAGCCGGTCGTTCAAGCAGAGCCGGTCGTTCAAGCAGAGCCGGTCGTTCAAGTTCAGCCGACAGTGCAAGCCGAACCAACTGCCTGCGCCGATCCCATTGAGCCCACCGCCTCGACAGCAGCTGCCCCCATCCCGGATACAGCCGACGTTCGAGACGGAAACGTGATCACTCACGAAC
>NZ_JBFHKV010000817.1:0-4058 GCF_041595215.1 Stieleria sp.
CCGATTTCTTCGTCGGAATTGATGAACAACACCGGTGTGACCGACGGAGTGATCCCCAGTTCACGCAGCGCACGTAGGGCGAACACCGCTTGGACGAGACCCGCTTTCATGTCGTACACGCCGGGACCATGCAGCCGTCCGTCACGTGATTCGACCGGCATTTTGGTCAGGGTGCCGACCGGCCAGACTGTGTCACAGTGTCCCAACAGCAGCTGTCGGTCGGTGTGCGAACTCGGGTCGCCCGGCATGGCCAACAGTTGGCCGCCGGAGGTCTTGCCCGGGAAACGCCAGCAGCGGAATCCGATGGATTTTAGTTCGGCCTCGAACCGATCAAACACCGGGCCTTGAGTCGCGGGGTCGGCCGACGGTGATTCGATCAGCGCCGTTTCGCGGGCCAGCCGCACCATGGAATCCTGATGTGCCGTCAACCAGCTGAAGAGCTTTCCTGCGGTTGCTTTGTTCACGATTCGGCGTCCCTGGTTTTCTGAAAGCCGGCCGGGAACGGGAACGCTTGGCTGCGATTGATGCGTGCGTAGCGTGCCGGAGCCAGATACGCCAGCAGCGGCGCGTCGGAAACCACTTCTTGATCATCGACATCCATCGACCGCAACGCCGCCGGAGAAATCATCGCCGAAAGGATTTTGCCGGCAATCAAGCTGTTGGCGCCGAATCCATCGACGATGCGATCGAGTTTGCATTCGAAAAACAACGTCGATTGCTTCAAGAATTCGCCGTCAATGGTGGTCGCCTTGAATCGCGGCAAGGCCACCAGGGCGGGCTTGGAATGATCGCCACAGCGGGGCGAGGCGGCCAAGCTGGCCAGGACCACCGCATCGGCGGTGGGAAAGCTGACCGTGAACACTTCTTCGCGGCGAATGTTTTGATACGTCGCGTGTTCCGGCGTGCACACAAACCCGAAATAGTTTTCCCAACCCAGCGGCGTCACCATATGCTTGGGGGCCAGGTCATATTCCCCGTCTTGTTCCCGCGTTCCGATCACCACCAATGGAGCGACCATAAAGAAGCGATCCCAGATCGGAACGCTGACGTCCAGTCGGACCAAGTCGTCAGGTTGTTGATTCGTCGAGCGTTCCACCGATCACCTCTCTTGCTGGATCCGACGCGGCCTCATCCGCCCTGAAGCGATCATACCGTGCAAACGGCATACCGCGATCAAGGTGGAGACGTTCCCGGTTTGCCAGGGCGAATCGCAAGCTGGAAGCTTACGCCACTGTCACTTCGCACCCAACACGATGTTGATGGCGGTCTTGCCATCGTTGGATGAGACCACGACGTTGACGCTTCGCTCTCCCTTGGTCGCTGTCAACATGCCTCCGTCGGGGAGCTTCATGTTCATTTGAATCTCCCAGCCGGCGTCGCGCAGTTTTTGTTCGTGAAAGGCGAGTGTCTCGCCGCTAGATTTGGGCGACTCCAGCGAGACCACCAGGCCTTGCGGCGTGGTGGCGGTCGTCATCACCTTGATTCCCGGCAGCGTCTCCAAGTCATCGGGCCACTCGTCGGGCAGATTGAGCCCGGAGGAGGAGGCTTGGATTCGAGTTTGGCCGCCCGAGTCGTTCGCGATCGTCACGTCCACCGCATCGCCCGACTGCGATACCGTGACTTGTTCCCCGTCTTCGGTGGTCATGACGGATTGCTTGCCGCCGCATCCGACGACCATCGCGAGCAATGCGATGGCGAACGTGGCTTGGACTGGAGTGGACATGGTGCTGGCTCCCGAACGCGTGGGGGGTGAAGAACGAAAGGCGTGCGACCATTGTACCGTTGTCAGTGTGGGGTAAGCGTTTAGCTTGCCTGGGAACGGACTTGCCTGGGAACGGTGGATGAATCGGTGTCTAATACGTGCCAGGATTCCAACCTCTTCACCGTTCACGTTTACATCAGGTTTCATGACCGCCGCCGTGTTGCTCTTTGCTGAAACCGCCGACGGGTGGACTCCGTGGCTGGAAACGACCGGCGTCATTTTGTTGGCAATCGGGCTGGTTCTCGGTTGCTTGGCGGCCTGGATCACGAACCTGATCGCGCTGCCGGGCAATTGGATCTGTGTGTTGTTGATCGCGTTGTACGCCTGGTTGGGACCGGCGACGGGGCGTTTGGCGATCGGTTACGGTCCGGTGTTGGCCGGATTTGCGATCGCATTGGTCGGCGAACTGTTTGAGTTTCTTGCCGGTGCCGCCGGCGCCAAGCGGGCCGGGGCGAGTCGTAAATCGACGCTGTATTCGATCATCGGATCGATGGTCGGGGCGATCACCGGCGCTGTCGTGGGTGTCCCCGTGCCCGTGGTCGGATCGGTCATCGCGGCGATCCTGTTTGGCGGAATCGGCGCGGCCGCCGGTGCGATGTACGGCGAATGGTCCGACGGCAGGTCCTGGAAAGAAAACTGGTCGGTCGGACACTCGACTTTCTGGGGCCGAACGTTCGGCACGCTCGGGAAAGTCATTGCGGGACTGCTGATCGTGATCCTTGTCTTCGCCGCCGTCCTCGTTTAATCCAGCCCGCAATTATCCAGCAAGCCATGCCTGAAACCAGCGAAGCGATGCTCCAAACGGCTCTCGATCTGTTGTCGGCGGGGAGGCACCCAGAGGCGATTGCGATCTTGCAGCAGGCCGTTCGGTTGTCGCCCCAATCGGCGGCAGCGTTTCGTGCCTTGGCTGAAGCGCATCTCGGCTGTGGCGATCTGGAGGAAGCACGCCGCTGCTGCCAGCGATCAACCACCCTTGATCCTTCGTTCGAGCGAGCGTTCTATTTGCTCGGGGTGATCTGCGCCCATGCCGGAGACGTTGACGATTCGACGGCTGCCTTTGAACGTGCCATCGAGTTGCGTCCCAAGTATTTTGACGCCCTCCGCGGTTTGGCCGCCGTCGCCGGACGATCGGGACAACTGGCTCGGGCCTTGGAGTGTTATCGCGAGCTGATCGTGGCGGGAATCGATCACAGCGAGCTGCTGTTGGAATTCGCCGAGACGGCGGAGCGACACGGGGATCTCGATGATGCCATCACCGCGCGCAAGATTCTGTTTAAACGCGAACCTGACAATCTTGAAAACCGTTTCAACTTGTCGTCCCTGACAGGAAAGGATCCACCGCCGGCGACGCCCGCGACAATGGTCACCCAAACGTTCGATGATTACGCGGAAACGTTCGAGACCCACCTGGGCGCGCTGCAGTATTCAGGCCCCGAATTGCTGTACCGCGCGGTCGACCGTTGTGAATCGCGGAACGACTTGCAGATTCTGGATCTGGGGTGCGGCACGGGACTCTGCGGTCGACCGTTCCGACCGATGGCCCAACGGTTGGTTGGCGTTGATTTGTCGACGCGAATGTTGGAGAAGGCCAAGGCCAAGAACGTTTATGACGAGCTGCATTGTGCCGATGTGCTGGATTTCTTGTCCCGGCAAGCCCAATATGATTTGATCCTCGCCGCCGACGTCTTGATTTACTTTGGCGATTTGCTGGCGGTATTCTCTGCGGCGCGCGGGCGAATCAAGGACGGCGGCCATTTCGCGTTCACGATTGAATGCAGCAACTCCGATGACGTTGTCGTTTCACGGAATCATCGGTACCTTCATTCGCCGAGCTATGTCCGCAGCGTGATCGCCGAAACGGGTTGGCAGATCGTCGCATTTGACGAGTGTGCTTTCCGGCAGGAACAACACAAGGATCTCGCCGGGATCGTGGCGGTGGTCTCGCCGGATGAAGGACGAGATCGAGATAGCGTGTAGGTCACGCTGGGGATGTCGATTGTATTACTGACGAATTACTCGCCGTACCGCGTTGTGGGAACGACTCGCGAGCGGCAATCGCTCCTGCGGCCCGCACGCCAGCGGCGTGACACATCAAAGCTTGGGGTCGCGCCCGCGCACCCCTAGTTCCGGTCGCCAACCGGCCGCCAACCCCGACGGGGTTGAACAGAGCAACACGATTCACCCGATTCACGCCGCCGTTTGCGCACCCCGGATTGTGCCGCGCCGTTTGTTGAACCCCGCTGGGGTTCCCCTGTCCTCTGCGCCCCCACCCGGAGTGCGCTTCGCGACTCCGGGC
>NZ_JBFHKV010000818.1:0-4053 GCF_041595215.1 Stieleria sp.
GCTGGCGCGAACCGGCTGATGTCAATTGATTATCAGCCGTTTGGCGCTAGCCTACGGGCCCTGCGCTGGTCAATACCTTGTCGATTTAGCGGTATTGGGCTTGCGCCCTGCCGCTAACACCTCGTAAAACGCGGGGAATCAATGCTTCACAGCGACCCCATCAGCACCCAGCTTCCGTCCACCAGGTGGCGGCAAGTCGCAAGCTGGAAGCTTACGCCACGTCAGATTCGGCAGACGTAGTGGCCGCTTTGGCGGCGGATCAGATGGCGGATTTCAAGCACGCTGATCGTTGCCATCACCTGGTGGGCCGGTAATCCGCAGCGGGCGATGACCTGGTCGATCAGGGTGCTGGAGGCGTCGATGGATTCGAGCACCGTGCGCTCGACGTCGTTGAGCTTCAATTCGGCCGGATTTCGCACTTCATGGCCGTCGTCGGTGCTGACGCTGCGAGCCATCGGGCCGAGAGATTCCAAAATGTCGTCGACGGTCTGGACCAGCGTCGCGCCGTCGCGGATCAGTTGGTTCGTCCCGCGGGAGGCACGGCTGGTGACCGGGCCGGGCAGCGCCAAGACGTCTCGCCCCAGTTCGCCGGCCTGTCGGGCGGTGATCAACGACCCGCTGCGATCGGGGGCTTCGATGACCAGGGTCGCCAGGGCCAGGGCGGCGATGATCCGGTTGCGCTGGGGGAACATGCCGCCGCGCGGTTTGGCGTATGGCGCGTATTCGCTGATCACGGCACCGTCGGCGGCGATCGCGTCGGCCAAGCCGACGTGCTCGGGCGGGTAGATCTGACCCAGGCCCCCGCCCAGCACCGCGATCGTCCGCCCGCCGGCCGACAACGCTCCTTCGTGTGCCGCCGCATCGATCCCGCGGGCCAATCCGCTGACCACCGTCACCCCCGCTTTGGCAAGCCCATACGCGATGCGATCGGCTTGGCGGGTGCCGTAGGCGGTGGCGTGCCGCGTGCCCACGATCGCAACGGCCAGTTCGTCGGTTCGGGTCAGCGTGCCGCGGGCAAACAGAATCGGTGGCGCGTCAGACAGGTCTTCCAGCGGTCGCGGGTAGCCGCCGCGACCCTTGCGAAGCAAATCGCAGTCGTGGCTCTGGCACCACTGCAGGATCGAGTCCGTGTCGACATAGTCGGCAGCGGTGCGGATCGTGTGGATCAATTTCGGTCCCACCCCGGGCACCGCCGCCAGTTGGCTGTTGTCGGCGGCCAGCACACGCCGTGGCGAGCCGAAGGTGTCCAGCAGGGCGGTCAGGGTTCGCGGTCCGATGCCCGGCAGCATCGACAGACGCAGCGTGCTGACCGTTTCGTCATCGAGCCCACGATGCTCCGCCGAGGTGATGTCGGGTCCGTCCATGGCAGCGTGGACTCAGTCAAAGGGGTTGAGAAGCGGGTTGGGGGCGCGTCTACAACAAGATATCGGGTTTTTCGCTGTCCGGGGGGCTGGCGGTTCCCAAGGGCTCTTCAATTGCGGGGAAATGACCGGCTTCGCTTTCAGCGGCCTTGAGCGACGCCTGGAACTGTTGGACGACCGGGCGGCTGGTCAGTCTGGGGTTGATGTGGGGGCGCGCGGCCAGCAGATGCTCTTGCGCCTGTTGGGCCGTCATGTTGCGGTACTTGATCAACCAGCACATCGCGATCGTCGCGCTGCGGGCGCGGCCTGCCTTGCAGTGAATGTAAACGGTATCGTTTTGCAGTTTGTACTTCTGGATGAATTCAACGGCGGCTTCGACGTCGCTCAGTCGAGGGTGCGTGAAGTCGGTCGTGGGGATGTGCAACTGCTCGATGCCGTGCTGTTCATACTGGATGATCGGCCCTTTGTACTCTTCGCACGTGTTGACCACCGCGCGAACGCCTTCGCCTCGCAGCGACGCCACATCGGCAGCGAACGGATAGGCGCCGACGATCACGTGGCTATCAATTCGGCTCCACCAATGACGACGACGCAACACCCGCGCAAGAAGCAGATTCCAGGCGAGTGTCGGCCAAAAAACAGTGCGAGCGTAGAGTCGAGCGAACAAGGTGACGATCGAAGGGGAGTGAGTAGATGCAAATGGGCAGGCCGGGCAACTATCCTACCGCATCGAGCGGAAAACGATAATCGCCGGCACTACGTTTTGACGCTTTCGTCAGCACCGATCCCCGCCTCCCGACTCGTCCCGCTGCGGCGATGCCGTCTATTGGGCGATGCAGTACAGGGCGGAACCGCTACGCAGATACAGCCGGCCCTCGCTGATCGCCGGTGAGCCGGAAAAGCCCGAATCGTCGCTCAGCGTGTTGGTGTGTCGCACTTCCATCTCTGGCGTGGCGTTGACGACATGCACCTCGCCGCCGGGCGCGACGACGTAGATCTTGCCGTCGGCCAACACCGGGGTCGCGTACTCCTGGCTGCGTCGGTCGCCGAATCCGCCTCGGCCGCCACCACCGGGCCGGCCGCCGAATCCGCCGCGAGCTCGATCACCGCCGCGGTCACCACCAGGGCCACGGTCGGCGTCTGGGCCGCGGTCACCACCAGGGCCGAAGCCACCGGGGCCGAAGCCGCCGGGACGTCCCCCGCCACCGCCGCGACTGGCGGACAGTCGTCGCTGGTTGACCCGCTCGCCCGTCTTCGCGTCGTAGCAGGACAGCACGCCGCTATTGAAAACGTACAGGTGGCCGTCGTGGGCGATGGGCGTGGCGAATCGTCCGGGGATATTCGCATCCCAAACGACATGGGACGCATTCACGTCGCCCTTGCCACCCGCTTTGACCGCGACCGCATCCCCGCTGCGACCGCCCACCGCGATCACGACGTCGTCGACCACGATCGGGCTGGCCGAGGCGGTGTTGTCGGTCGTGCCTCGCGAGTACCAACGCAGCTTGCCGGTTTCTGGATTCAGCCCCCAGACTTCTCCCGGCACGGTGATCACCAGATCGGTTCGGTCGCCGGCTTGGACCAGGTTCGGGGTGCTCCAGGTGCTGGCCAAATCGCCCGCCGGTGTTTTCCAGACTTCGTCTCCGGTCGCGGCGTCAAAGGCGAACAGGGTTTCGCTTTCGTCCGATGCGTTGACGATCACCAGGTTTTGGGAATCCGACTGATACACGATCGGGCTCGACGCCGAACCCCAGCGCTGTTGGCCGCTGCCCGTTCCGACGCTCTTTCGCCAGATCTCGTTGCCCTCCAGGTCAAACGCGATGACTCCGCTTTTTCCCAAGAACACGAACACGTGTTTGCCATCACTGGTGGGCGTGTGGCTGGCGTAACCGTGCGCCGGCACCCCCATCCCGCTGTACGGATCTTCCGGCTGGACCGCGTCGATCGTCTTGCTCCACAGCTCCTCGCCGGTCACCGCGTCGTAGCACGACAGGTGTCGTTTCAAGTCCTCGATCTGCTCGTTCTCGCCACCGGTTCCGTATCCTGAGTAGCTGGTCACAAAGACCTTGCCGGCGACGACGATCGGGCTCGATACCCCTTGGCCGGGGAGACTGGCTTTCCATTTGACGTTTTCGGTGTCGTTCCAGGTTTCGGGGAGCTGCGCCGAATCGGAACTGATTGAATTGCCCCCTGGCCCCAAGAATCGGGTCCAATCCGCAGCGGTTGTGGCCGAGGCAGCGGCAACCAGGCTTCCCGTCAAAGCGGCGGCCGAAAAGAAACGCTGCCGCAATGTCCACCCACGTCGGTGGCAGGATCGGTCGGTCATGTTAGAAAAGCTCCAAAGAAGGAAAAGACGGAAAAGCGAAGTCGCCGCACGCGGTCAACGCATCTAAACCCCAGCGAGGCGGCGAAGTTTCGAAGGATCGGTCGCGTCTGTTGCAGATCAGACCAAGGCGCCCCAACGCTCACAGCTTCCGACGGATCTCAGTCGAGCCACAACCCAATGAATCAGTTCTGTCGCTCCCGCCCGGGGACAGACCCCAGGCCGCCCGGGGACAGACCCCGATGGAAATGCTATCTAAATAGGCCCACGGATAGCAGCGCGAACCCACGGATGGGGAGCAGCAACAAATCCGTGGGTTCGCCCTGCCATCCGTGGGTTTCTCTTTCGTGCGTCTGGGGACAGACCCCC
>NZ_JBFHKV010000819.1:0-4052 GCF_041595215.1 Stieleria sp.
CACGCGAGTCGTGGAGAGCAACATTGATCTGCGGACCCAAGCGGTCGCGTTTCGAAATTTGGCCAAACTGACCCATTGGGCGGGGAAATTCGAGGAGGCTCGGAGAAACGCCGACGACGCCCTGCGGTTGCTGCCGTTGGACTTGGAAAGTCGGTACATCGTGGCGGACTGTTTGGTCCACGAGGGACAAATCGACGCCGCGATCGAGCAGTACACTGAATTATTCAAAATCGGAAACTTCGATCGAGCTTGTCGTCCGTTTGGTGAGCTTTTGGCCATGCAAGGCCACACCGAGGCGGCGAAGGGGTATTTGATGCAAGCCGTCTTCGTCAGTCAGGGGCTGCGGCAAGCGTCGGCCTACGAGTCACTGGGCCGCTTGCACGAATCCCTCGGCGAGAATGAGCTGGCCGCAGAATGCTTTGAAAAAGCGGCTCAACTGCGCCAGTAACGAGAGAGGTGGGATCCGCTTCCAGCCCGTCGGGTTCGTGAGCCGACGGCGCTGCCCCATTGCTGCTTACTTGGTCACCACATGGGGTGCTTTTTGTTAGCGGCAGGGCGCGCGCCCTCCGGTCTTTCAAGGTCAAGCCCAACGGTTCGCGCCAGCCCGAGCGGCGGCACCACCGGACACTTGGACAGTGATCAAGGCCCCAATCTGGTCGATTTTCCGACGCATTTTCCCGGTAAATCAACGGCGTTTTGCGGCTCGTCGCGGGTCAGCCATTGTGTAGGGGTTGCCGCCACGTCACACTGGACGGGCCGGGACGACTGCGCTTGCAAACGGCTCGATCGCAATTTGCGATTTTGAGCAACGTACTCCCGCCAGCTGGGAAAGGCTCGCCCGCGGTAGCCGCCTTTCCCCGCTTAACTGTTTAACCACCGCCAAACGATTTGGACGACTGCGCCAGCGTGTTCGCTCGGCACAGTGACTCCGAAGCAACTTTTTCGGTTCGCGGATGCGTCCGCAGTCGGGGCGATTCAATCCGATCGCTCACCACCGATCACCCTTTTGTATAGATACAAACAGCCCATGACCGAAGCTTCCATCACCGCGACCCCGTTGCCCGACATCCAATCGACCGGCGACGGACGAAAGGTCGCGATCAATAAAGTCGGCGTGACCAACGTGCGGTACCCCATCTCCTTGCGGACGCCGGGCAAAGGAAAAGGCAACGAGTTCATTCACACCGTCGCGACGATCAACATGTTTGTTTCGCTGCCGCACGATGTGAAGGGAACCCACATGTCGCGGTTCCTGGAGGTGCTCAACGAATACCACGAAGAACTCAGCAGCGACGCGTTGCCGTTGGTGGCCAATCGGATGAAGGAGAAACTGGAGTCCGAGGACGCCTACCTGGAACTCAGCTTTCCGTACTTCGTCGACAAAAAAGCCCCCGTCAGCGGCCAGTCCGGAAAGCTGGACTTTGACGTCGCCTTTGAATTGGCCAGCAACGGAACCGATGACTTCGTGATGACGTTGAAGATCCCGGCGACCAGCCTGTGCCCCTGCTCCAAGGAAATCTCAGACTACGGCGCCCACAACCAACGCTGTGACATGACGGTCAAAGTCCGAATGGCCGAAGGCGTCCACTTGTGGATCGAAGAACTGTTCGGGATCGTCGAACAATGTGCTTCGACACAGGTGTTCAGCGTGTTGAAACGACCCGATGAAAAATGGGTCACCGAACGAGCTTACGAGAATCCCAAGTTCGTCGAAGACATCGTGCGTGACTTGGCCGTTGCACTCAACAACGACGACCGGATCGTCTGGTACCAGTGCAGCAGCGAAAACTACGAATCGATCCACAATCACAATGCGTACGCCTTCATCGAATGCGATAAACGCGAAGAGTGATCGTTTCGCGACCCGCCATCGAACACTGCAATAGGCTTCCAGCCTGTCGGTCGCGGGTCGGTTAGAATGGTCGGCTGCTGTCCCAAGCCTCCTGCTCAGCCGACCATGTCCTCCAAACTGATCCTTAGCGAACGAGCGATCGTCGAAACGGTCGCGGCGCTGCACCAACGCATTTCCGATCGCTTTCCCCGCAGTGGACTGTCCGATCTGTGCACCCAGTTGCTTGAGGTCGCCGAAAAGTCAGCCGTTCGGGCACAGGGGATTGGCGAGTCGGTCTGGTGGATTCGTATCTGCGGCTATGTGCTGGCCATCATGGTGATGGTACTGGTCGGTTCGATGATTTGGTTCGTCACCCACTCGGTCCGATTCAAAGATGAAGCGATCGGCTGGACCGATCTGATCGGAATGTTCGACGCGGGCGGAAACACGCTGATCGTGCTGGGCGCGACGCTCTACTTTCTGACAAGTCTAGAAATTCGCATCAAGCGTCGCCGCGCCTTGGTGGCCGTGCATGAATTGCGATCGATCGCACACGTCGTGGACATGCACCAGTTGACCAAAGATCCCGAACGGATGCTGGAACGTTATCGTCAAACCGACCATTCGCCAGCCGAAGCGATGAGCCCGTTGGAGCTGAACCGCTACCTGGACTACTGCACCGAAATGCTGTCCCTGATCGGCAAGATCGCAGCGCTCTACGTCCAGCGATTCAATGATTCCGCATCCGTCGCCGCGGTCAGCGAAGTCGAACAGCTGACGACGGGACTGTCGCGAAAGATCTGGCAGAAGATCGTGTTGCTGAGTGAAATCACCGAATTCCAGACGCGACACATTCGGATGGATCCGCCTGCAACCAAATCGGCGAATGTCGATCCGGAACCAGATCCAAACCGCGGCGGCGACGATTCCCAACGACCGCCGGATGACGGCGAATCGAATCGGTGATTAACAACTGACGTCAACCGGTTCACGCACGTTCGCGCGCAACGATCTTTAGCCGTTGCGGAAAGCAGGTAGGAAGATTTCGGAGGTAAGAAAATGATGAAGGACTCCATCAACTCGATTGAGCCAATCTTCCTATCCCCAAAATCTTCCTACCCCAAAATCTTCCTACCCAAAAATCTTCCTACCCAAAAAATCTTCCTACCTCTCCACCCAGCCACCGTGCCCTGCCGAATCGCACCCCACACCTGGCTGACTCGATCAACGAAATCACAAAAACGCGTCCGCAGGGCACAACCGGCTGCCCACCACTTCCTTCGCATCCTCGGACACCCCGCGAAAAACAGACGTCCGGCAAACCGACTCGGGTATAATCGTCAGTCCAGCCCTCCCCGCCTGTCCCACCTGATACCGTCATGCTGCGACTGATTCGCTTCTGTTTCCCGATCATCCTCGTGGGTCTGACGATCCAGTGGACGTCGACCGACACCGCGTCAGCCGACGAGCCGCTTCAGTTCAACCGCGACATCCGCCCGATCCTGTCGGAGAACTGTTACCACTGTCACGGCCCCGATGCTTCCGCTCGACAAGCCGAGTTGCGGTTGGACACCGAAGAAGGCGCGAAGGAATGGGCCGTCGTTGCAGGGGATGCCGAGTCCAGCGAGTTGGTGGCGAGGATCTTGAGCGACGATCCCGAGACATTGATGCCCCCGGCGGACAGCGAACGCGCGCTGACGGACAAGCAAAAACAATTGATTCGCCGCTGGGTCAACGAAGGCGCCTCCTACCAAGCCCATTGGTCCTTTCAAACGCCGCTCGCCCGCCCCGTGCCCGTGGTTGCCAGCGACCGGGCCGTCAACCCGATCGATCACTTCATTCTCCACCCGCTGCAACAACAATCGCTTCCACTTGCACCTGCCGCCGACAAAGAAACGTTGCTGCGCAGAATCACGTTCGACCTGATCGGGCTGCCGCCGACGATTGCCGAACTCGATGACTTTCTGGCCGACACCTCCACCGGAGCCATCGAAACAGTGATCGACCGGCTGTTGGCTGATCCTCGCTATGGCGAACGGATGGCCGCCGATTGGTTGGACGTGGCGCGGTACAGCGACACGTACGGCTACCAGGTCGATCGTGATCGCTTCGTGTGGCCCTACCGTGATTGGGTAGTCGATGCGTTCAATCGCAATCTTGGCTACGACCAATTCCTTCGCCAACAGCTCGCCGGTGATTTGTTGCCCGACGCGTCACGCGA
>NZ_JBFHKV010000820.1:0-4051 GCF_041595215.1 Stieleria sp.
AAAGCGTTTGGGTCGCTCGGAAAGGCCGCGACCTTGATGACCATCCACAACATGGCCTACCAGGGTCAGTTTCACCATGACGCGTTCAAGTGGACGGGCTTGGATTGGAAACATTTCACCCATGAGACGTTCGAGTACTACGGGCAGCTCAATTTTCTGAAAACAGGAATCGTCTGCGCCGACCATGTCACAACCGTCAGTCCCCGTTACGCGATGGAGATCTGCACGCCCCAGCACGGCTGCGGTCTCGATGGCGTGCTGGCGTCCAAAGGCGGGCGTGTGACTGGCATCACCAACGGAATCGATGAGACCGTCTGGAATCCGGCGACCGATGTTCACCTGAGCGCAAACTACGATCAAAACAATTGGCCTTCGGGCAAAACCGCCAACAAACGATCGCTGCAGCTCGAGTTCGGACTCGAAGAATCAGCCGACGTGCCGATGATCGGTTTGGTGGGGCGTTTGGCCGAACAAAAAGGCTGGGATTTGATCCTTCCGGTGATCCGTCAGCACGTCGAAGAAGGCCGGCCGACGCAATGGATGATCCTTGGCAGCGGCGACAAGCAGATCGAAGCCGAACTGACGGCATTGGCGGCCCAAGCGCCCCAGCAAGTCGCCGCACACATCGGCTTTCACGACGCCCTGGCGCACCGGATTGAAGCCGGTGCGGATTTGTTTGTGATGCCCAGTCACTATGAGCCGTGTGGGCTCAATCAACTCTATAGCCTCCGTTACGGAACGATACCAATTGTTACCGCAACGGGCGGTCTGGCCGACACGGTCGTCGACACGACGGCCGAAACGCTATCCAACCAAACGGCGACCGGATTCCACTTGCGCGAGGTTTCTCCGCGCGGACTCGACGAATCCATCGGCCGAGCCCTGAAATTGCGATATCACGAGCAAAAAATTTGGAATAATTTGGTGCAGCGCGCGATGGCCGCGGACTGGTCTTGGAGGAAGAGTGCGTCCCAGTATGTGGAGCTTTACGACAACGCAGTTTCCCTTAAGGGGGGCAAGGCTCTCGTGCCAAAATGAGGGCCGGCAAACGATTTTGTTTTTTTGCTCAGACAAGACTGGAAATTGCTCAGAAATTGGTAGAGTGACGCAAGTCGGGTCCGTAAACAGCACTCCCAATCTGGATGACTTGGGACGGCTCAAGCGGACGAGAGGTTGATGGACAAGCCGGTGGTGGCAGCACCCGTGTTCAGGCATCCTCATCAATCCCAACCTAACCCTGCTGCGACGCATGTCTTCTGATTCTGAGCAACAACCGCAAATCGTTTCGGCAGAATCAGATCTGCCCCGTCAAGTAAGCGAAGCGGTCTCAGAATATCACGCGAAGCCCGGGACCATCGACACCGACACGCGACTGGCGTCGGCCGGCGAAACCGAAGCGATGTGGCCGGGACGACCGGCGCGGCGATCGGTCATCCGTTCACTGACACGTTCAGATGCCGATACCAAAAGCCGAAAAGAAGCGGCTTCCTATCGGGGCAGCAGCGCAACGTCGCATACCCGGCGAGACTTGCTGACCGGCGACTGGACGATTTTTGCGCCCAAACGCGATCAGCGCCCCAACGATTACGAAGCTGCCAAGCAGCCCTCTGTCGCCACCGCCACAGCGCATTCGGCGTTGGAGCACCCGACGTCCGAGCGTCCGAGCGTCGATGCGGCCTGTCCCTTTTGTGTCGGCGCCGAAAACCGCACGCCGGAGGCCGTCTGGTCGGCCAAATTGGGCGACCAGGCAACGGCGCCACTCGATAGCGCAGCGACCCGCTTTGCCGGACCGGCGGTCGAGGTCGTTCCGGGCGAACAAGAGAATTGGGACGTGCGTGTCGTGCCCAACAAGTTTCCGGCCGTCAGCCCCTGCGATGCCGAGAAAGGCGGCCACGTCGATCGGCACAATCTGTTTCCGATCACCGATGTGGTCGGCGGACACGAAGTGATTGTCGAATCCTCGCTGCACGCCGAATCGATCACGCAATATGACCCCGCAATGGTCTACATGACCTTGCTCGCCTTCCGCGACCGGATTCGCCATTGGCGACAGGTCCGTGGGATCAACTACATCAGTGTGTTCAAGAATTGCGGTCCCGAAGCCGGTGCGTCGCTGCGGCACAGCCATAGCCAGCTGATCGCGACCAGCCTGATGCCGCACCATGTCCGTACCACATTGCTTCGCTGCGAGCACCACCGGGCACGGACCGGATGCACGCTCGCCTGCGATTTGTTGCGTGCCGAGTTGGCCGAGCGAAGTCGGGTGATCGATCGTACCGACTCGTTTGTCGCGTTCTGCCCGTTCGCCAGCCGCTTCGGTGGCATGATTCGATTGACGTCGGTGGAACACCAACCCCACTTTGATCTGATGACCGAGACGTCGTTGGACCAATTGTCCAGTTTCCTCTGGCGAGTGCTCTGCTGGGTCAATGAAGCCTTCCCGGGCAAAGCATTCAATTACCTGCTACACACCTGTCCTCCCGGCGGCCAACAGCCCGAAGCCTTTCAATGGTCGCTCGATGTCTTTCCGCGATTGAACAAAACCGCGGGATTCGAGTGGAGCTGTGACTGCATGATCAATTCACTGTTGCCGGAAACCGCCGCGCTGCGTTACCGCGAGATCGCCCGACGGCATGATCCGCGAAACGTTTTGCTGACGCGGTAAGACACCCGCACGCTGGCGGCTCCAGACCTCCGCCTTCCCCAGGCGTTGAGACTCGCGAACCGGCCGCCCGGCTGACGACCCGACGGCCCACCGGCTGGCGACCCCGTTCTCAAGCAATCCAGTTCCCCGGCTGGCCGGTGTGGTCACCGGCACCACCCTGTCGGCCGGTCTGCCCCAGCGATCGGTCAAGAATCGCTGTGAAAATTTGCCGATTCTGACTGTTGTCCACCCCTACAGTCATGCCGATACAACCTGTGGGTCGCCGTTAACGGTTAGGGGAAGACGTACAAACTGGGAAACCTTTTGCTTCAACGCCTGATCGATTTCGTGCAACCGGACTGATCCGTCCGGAGTGGCCATTCGGAAACGTCCACTCGTTTCATACAATTCGCTCAGTAATCACGTCCGGCAACCCGGTTGAACCCTTACGCTGTGCGACAACGCACGGTGTCGTCAATCGTTGCTACCAATTCACGACTTTAACTCCTGCGAACATGTCTGCTCACGTTCATCTTTGCTTGGTTTTGCACAATCATCAGCCGATCGGTAACTTTGACGGCGTGTTTGAGCAGGCATACCAAGATAGCTATCGACCGTTTTTGGATGTCTTTGAGCCCTATGACAAGTTGCAGATTTCGCTGCACACGTCGGGACCGTTGATGATGTGGTTGGCCGAGCGTCATCCGGAGTATCTCGATCGGCTGCGATTGTTGGTCGAAGCGGGACGGATCGAGATCGTCGGTGGTCCGCAATACGAGCCGATCTTGACCATGCTGCCGGCGCGAGACCGGATCGGCCAAATCGAAGCGTATGGCCGCTGGCTGGAGCGGCACTTGGGTAGCACCCCGGCAGGGATGTGGACGCCGGAGCGGGTTTGGGAATCCACGTTGACGCGTGACGTCGCTGATGCCGGCATTCGCTACACCGTGCTGGACGATTATCACTTCCGGGCCGCGGGAGTCGATGAGAATCAATTGACCGGTTACTTCATCACCGAAGACGACGGGCGGTTGCTGCGTATCTTCCCCGGTTCGGAACACCTGCGTTACACGATCCCCTTCCAACCGGTCCAGGCGACGATCGATTATTGTCGCAGCGTGGCCGAGCGAGCCCCCGGCGCGGTCCTGACCTTCGGCGACGACGGCGAAAAATTTGGTACCTGGCCCGACACGAAAGTACACGTGTACGACAAGGGCTGGTTGAAATCGCTGTTCAACGCGCTGACAGAAAACGCCCCGTGGTTGCACACCGTGGCCCTCGGCGAAGCGATCAATCGCACCGCACCAATCGGGAAAATCTATTTGCCCGATTGCAGCTATCGCGAGATGACCGAGTGGTCGCTGCCGACCGAGTCACAAGTCGTGCTCGACGAGGTGACCCATGAGA
>NZ_JBFHKV010000821.1:0-4024 GCF_041595215.1 Stieleria sp.
CCGTATTGTGCCGCCCGAGCCGGCTCGGTTTCGGTCAACTGACGAAAGTAATCACGGAATCCGTCGACGCTGCCCCGGTCATATCCGGCCCAGAACGCCGGTTCACTCATCGCCACACAGCCCATCCGCGCAAGGGTCGCATAATCATCCGTCGTGCGGGAAACCATGTGGATATGCGGGTCGATGTAGTCCATACGTGATCTATGTCAGTGAAAGTGAAAGTTGACCGCGACGATGCACCACTCGCGGGGGCATCGATCGACAAAAGTCATCGCGCGACTCGTTCGGCGACCTGCCTGAAGTTTAACGCAAGCCCGACGTTTACGCTTCTGTGATCCCCAGTTGTTGACGCCAATCGGTGTCATACTTTCGCGAAAACAATTGCTGCAACCGCTCCGCCCGACTCGGCTCCTCGGACAACAGAATCTTCGTCGCTTCGATCAACAGCTCGCGTTTCGATCTTGCCCCATCCTCAAGCGGCGCTGTTTCACACGCCCGGTCGATTCGATCCAGCGTCGCGGCAACTTCCAACAGCTTCGCTCGGACCTCCAAAAACGATTCCGCGACAATTTGATCGCCGTTTCGCACGTTTGTCATAAAATTGCTCGATGATTAAAAATGCCGGCTCTGTCGTTCATTCTCGCTCAGTATAACCCAGACGTGCTGCTTCGCTCGACTCCCCCCAGCGTGTACTTGATCACAGCCCTCGGTACTCCAACGCCGCGATGCGACGCAAACGATGCCACAAACTGCTCGCTTCCACATTGATTTCCGCCAGCGCCACCGACCGCAACGGTAGCGGCGGCGACGAAGCCGGGTCGAGCGTGATGCGGACAAAATAGTTCGCCTGCGACACGTCCAGCCGATCCTTTGAATCCGCGGCATCGGCGAGCAATTCCGGGGGGATCGATTCTACGGCGGCACGTTCGAAATGTCGCACCGTGTTTTTAGTCACTGCTCCCTGAATCACTGCCCCCTGAATCTGACCTCGCGATCGTGACGCGTGGCGAATCCGCACGTGCTGTCCGGCGCGGATCAGATCGACGTGACTCTGGTCCACCAGCGCGACCCCCTTTCGATGCTCGGGGTGTCCGACCCAACCCATCAACGTGCCCGACGGAACCCATTGTCCGGGACGCCACTTTCGATCCCGCGCATCGACCGGGGTTGGGATCGCATGAGTGAAGCGGCCGGGGGAACCGGCGACCAGCGTCAAACGTTGCTTGCGTCGGGCGATCAACCGACGATGCTTCTCCGCCGCCTCGCTGCGTTTCAATGCAACGGACAAGGCGGCGGAGTTTTCAGCTGGGGTGCCCTTGCGTGACTGCCACGCGGCGACGAGCGCCGTGGCCACGGCGAGTTCCGCATCGGCCTGCGCCAGTTGGTCGTCGAGGTCATCGTTCCGCAGCCGAATCAGCACCTGGCCGGATTCAACCATCGTCCCCGACTCGGCCAGCTCGACGATGCGTCCCGATTCAATCGCGTGCAATTCCTGCTGCTCGGCGGCTACCACCAACACCGGCACGACGACTCGCCTGGAAAACGGAATCACCATCCCGATCCACAGCAACCCGACCACAGCCGCAACAAACACGATCGGCCGGCGATGATTCCACCATCGTCGGCGATGCGGCGCCGACGCCTGGTCGCTGGAAACTTGCCCCGACCGCGGCCGTGCATCGGGAGACCGCAGCACCGAGGTGATAGCCCGCAAGAGCATCGATCCCAACAGCGCCGCGGCAAACGCGGCGCCCAACCAGCCCAGCCCCACATCGACGGATCCGTGGTAGATCAAGAGCGTCAGCAGCCCGACGACGAACAAACGATACGCCGCGCTAGCGGCGGCATAAAACACCAGCGCCGTCGTTGGGACGGCACGCCCGATTTGCGGAACCACGTCAACGTCGGCCGCTTCGCCCCACACCCCTTTTCGAACCACGTTTCGCATCGCCTGGTTGGCTCGTTGCGAAAGGTTCGGAACACCGATCCAATCGGCCAACATGAAATAGCCGTCGTAGCGCAACAAGGGGTTGCCATTGATCAACACCGTCGAGACGCAACAGACCACCATCACGACGAGCGCCAAATCGTGAACGATCGACGCATCGGTCACCGCCCACACGATGGTTGCCAGTCCGGCAAGACACAATTCGGCCATCATGCCTGCGGCGGAAACCAACACCCGCCGGCTGCGACGCGGCACACGCCACAAATCGGAAACATCGCAGTACAAACAGGGCGCTCCGAACAACAACATCACGCCCAGCTCACGGCACTCCGCCCCGACCCATCGACACGCCACCACATGCGCCAATTCATGAATCGATTTGGCCGCCGCAATCGTGACCAACACCAAAACAAACCAAACTGGATCGCGGCGGGCAACGGCGCGTGAGAGTTCGCCGGCTAACACATCGAACCGGGCAACCAGCAGTGCGAAGGAAATCACGGTCAGGCCAATCAAGCCGATCCACATTGCTTTCGAGCTTGACCATCGCTTGGCTGTCTCGGGAATCTGGAACCAGGCGTTCGGGTTCAGCCCCGGCAATCGAAACGCGACCATCTTGCCCAGCGATCGGCTCAACCGAGTGGAAAAGGAAGACGCTGCGTGTTGGCCCAGCGATTGATCAAACACCGCCCGATCGATCGGCCCGCCGTTGCCGACCGTCACCAGCATTCCTTTTCGACGCGCCTGCGCATAAAACGAAACCAACGCATCCACGCTGGATTCCAACGGCTTGATCGTCGCGGCGGCGATCTGGCAAAGCTCGCGGATCGAGTGACCGCCATCGGCAAGTTCCAACAAACGCTTTTCGATTTTGGAAAGGTAAAACCATTCGCCGGCCAAAGGATCGTTCACCACCCAATAGCCGTCCGCGGCCCCGATTCCGTCCACCCAACGGAAGTGGAGATCGCTGCGAAGTCGCCAGAGGTCGCGATCGTTTCCATTGGCCGATGCCGATCGATTCACCAATCAATCTCCACTTGATCACCAGGGAAAAAGGCGCCGCCGTCGATCCGAACCAGAAACCGAAATTCGCCGCTGACCGAATCTCGCTCGGAGCTGACGAAATCGATCGTCCCGTCGACCTCGCGGTCCGCCGAAGACAGGCGAACCTGTTGACCGCGTTTGGGTCGGACCAGCCCGCTGAAAAAACCTTCCGCGTGCAGTTGATCAAGGTTGATCACACGCACCACCGAGTCTCCCGGTCGAACCCACTCGCCGCGGCGTTTGAAGATTTCGACAACCACGCCATCGATCGGTGACGCGACCCGATGCCGCGCGACGGTCAACTCCTGAATCTGAAGCGTCTTCTGTTTTGACTCGATGTCCAAACGCAACGACTCCGCGTCGGCGACCGCAACGGATCGTCGCAGCTCCGCCCGTTGGGCCGCCAGTTCGGCGATCTTCACCCCCTGAGCTTCCCCCTCGGCCGAAAGCTGATCCATCCGCCGCTGAAACTCCGCCTCCACGCGTTCCAAACGCGAACGATCGTATTTCAATCGCAGGTTTTCCAGCTCGGAATCGGAGACGCTGTCGGCGAATTGTTCCCGCGCGCCGATCGCACGCGACCATTCGTTCTTGGCCACCGCTTCCGCTTTCTCGGCGGCCGACACGCGAACCTGACTGAGCGCTTTTTCGGAGGCGATCTTGGCCAATAATCGTTGTTGCTGCAAAACGGCTTCCTTCTCGTTGGACTCCGTTGCGGCAATCTTGTCGTCACGGTATTGGCTCGATCGTTGCCGACTGATCGCCAACTCCGTCGCCGCTAGTTCACGCTGAGCTTCGCTGATGCGGTCGTCGATGCGGGCGATGACTTGCCCCGCTTTGACGGTATCTCCCAAGCGAACGTCCAAACTTTCGATCGCACCTGGCTCAAGCGCAGGGACCTCGACTTGATCGATCAACTTGATCACCAACGGGCCGACCACCTGGGGTTCATCCGCACCGATCGTCGGCAACGGCATCACCAACATCAACCACGCATGGGCAAGCGTGATCCTCACCGCCCGCCCGATGCCC
>NZ_JBFHKV010000822.1:0-4000 GCF_041595215.1 Stieleria sp.
CGTCAAGTTCTCCGCGTTGAGCCGCGGCAGGAAAACGCCTCTCAAGATCTGCGTCGCAGGCGGCATGGAGATCACTCCGGCGATCAGGAACGATCCACTCAAAAGGATCACCCAGGCGACCAAGACGCGGTGCAGAACCTTGTATCGCCCCAGCCAAATCACTCCCGACGTCAATACGATCAGAATGGCCAACCAAACGACGGCGTCTCCATCAGTCACCGACGTGATGCCGGCAGCAGCCCCCGTCAGATTTCCCGTCTGATACGCCGCGTTTCCCACACCGATCGCTGCGATCACCAAAACGATCGCCGGTCGCAGCCATCGCGTTTGTGAAAGTGATTGCCGAATCGATTCCCCCAAACCCGCTCCGCTCAGGATTCCCAATCGGGCCGCGAGTGATTGCAGCACGATGGTTCCGAAGCTTGCGAACACAATCGTCCACAGCAATTCGCATCCGAATTGGGCTCCCGCCCGACTGGCCGTGACGACGGTGCCCGGTCCGATGAACGCCGCAGTGACCAGCAAGCCTGGGCCGAGCCGAAACCGGACTCGCGGCTTGACCGCCGTCGCATCACTGCCCGCCATCGACGACTCCGACCCTAGCGATCGCATACAAGCCAAACGTTGCCAACCAGTGATCGCCCTCGTAGTGACCACTGTTGATGTACGCCAATCCCGCCGCAAGATGCGACTCCGCGTTCTCATTCAAAACGCGCTTCAGTGGATGGTCTTGCCGAAGTGCCGACGCAACCGATCGCAAGCACCAGGCGCGATTGAGATTCAGTCCCGCCAGGTGAACGATCTTGGGATCCGTCACATCGCTGACCGCCACCGGCGCGATCGTGCCGTCGGTCAATTGCGTCGCCAGTTGGGGCACGAACTGGGTCAACCAGTTCTCGAACTCGGGTCCCGGCAACACCCGACGCATCAAATCGGCTTCGTTCCAACACGACGAGAAAAAATCATGCCCTGAAGGTTCATAGTGCACGGGGTAATCGAGGTCGGTCGCAAAGTACGCTTTCGCACGATCGATCACCAAATCCTGCAATTCAGGTTGTTCCATCGCACGGGCATAATCCAAGATCTGTCCCAACGCGAATCCCGTGTCGGTATGCTGGCCGATTCGAATCGGAAACGTCAGCTTTGGCAGATAGTCTCTCACGCGTCGCGCCAAGACTACTTCCAGCGGGCGCAGATTGTCTCGCCATCGTTTCGCATCCGCATCGTCCCAGCCGTCGAGTTCGATCACCAAGCGAAGCAACCACGACCAACCATACATCCGCTCGAACGTCTTCTGCTCGTCCCGGGCAAAGAACGCAGCCTCCTGCTTCAGGTTCTCTTCCGACAGGTGCCGCGACAGCACCTCGCGAACCTTGGGTGCCGACGCCATGCCGGGGTAGTCTTTCAACAATCGAACCAGAACCCAATGGCCATGCACGCTGCTGTGCCAGTCGTAGCAACCGTAGAAGGCCGGGAAATGCTCACGCGGTGCTTTGATCTGATCCTTGTTCAGATAAACCAAGGACAGTTTGTTGGGGAACTCCGTATCGACTCCTTTCAGTACCAGCTTCGCCCACGACTCAGCCATCTCGGCGTTCATGACGACCGGAGTGGACGACTGCGCGATTGCATTGCTGCCGAGTGGGAGCATCGACCACGCGACGCAGACGACCATCCCCCAACGAACGAGTTTTCGCGGGGACGGCATTGAATGGGCAGATGGGTTGAGCGGTATCATCGGCACTGGAGATCGAAAGCGTTGAGTTTCAGGACGAACAACGGTGCATCATGACAGATGATCTGTCCCCGCTTGCACGTTAGGACCCGATTGTTGGTCAAAAAATGGGTTGGTCAAAAAATGGGTTGGTCAGAAAATGTCTGACGCGGATCAATCGCCGTGCACGGCTCCCATTTTTTGACCAACAAATCTTTTGACCACCCCCAGCCGGTACTGTGAAGAGCGCAGCGGCCCTCTCCTTCGACGCCTTCGATACCGACTCGGGAATCGATGACTCCGTGACCGACGTCACCTACACCGACGCACCGTCGGCCACTCCGGAACCGACCGCGCTGGTTCCGCTGGGGATGCTGGGCTGCGTGAATTGCTTCAAGACGACCGCTCCAAGCCAAGCGGTTGATGGTGTCGGCTCTCGCGTACCGCACCTGTGTTGTGGCACCGCGCCGCAGTGAAAATCCGATGGAGCTATATTGGTTTCACTCCCGATCACCTCAGCGAAATTCCGTGGACTGAGCGCCTGACCGGACCGCAGATCTTGTCTGGTGTGGTGAGAGGAGTGCCGATCGCCCTCGATGGCCGTTTGTCTTGCCAGTCCCGGCACGCCACCTGCCCTTGCGCCGTTTACGTTTTCACGGATTTTCACCTATGGCAATTCCTGTTTTTCGAAAACGAAGAGCCCTTTCTCGGCAAATGCCTCGATATACGCAACGCCAACGGTGCAGACGCAAACGTTTCGAACAGCTTGAGCCCCGTTGCCTGCTTGCCGGCGATAGCGGGGAAAGCTGGCATCCCGACGACTTGGGGGGGACGGGATTCGGAGGCCCTTTTGTCACGACCGGCCCTCCACTCGTTGGCGGCTCTCCGTCGTCCTCTGCGACTGATGAAGTGACGTCCAACCGTTTTCCTGACCCGGAAAATGCTTCAACGGCCAATCTTTTTCCGACGGCGGCACACCCTGTCGATGGAAGCAACAATGTGATTGTGCCGCAAGCCGGCGAACCCTTTTTTGTCCGCGTGGAATTTACGTACGACAATCCGCTCAGTGCCGCTTATTCCGTCGGCCGGACGGTCAACAGCAACCCTCAGCATGTCGCCCCGCCGATCACCTGGGGGGCTGGATTGGGCGGCCGGACGACGTGGCATCACGTTTGGGGAACCTGGGTGATGCACAAGGCGGGGACTTACAGCATCACAGTGACTCTGGATGTCGACGGAACGGTGGACGAATCGAATGAAGCGGACAATTCGATGACGTTCAGTTTCTCGGTCGGGGGCGACATCACACACGAATGGTCGTTGGTGGATGCTGAACAGGGCCGTAACCTTCTTGGCGATGGCACCGATGTCATTGTGGGCACGATGGACGATGCCTTCGATTTCAATCATCCTTGGTTCACAGGAGTGGATTCGCTGGGCCGCCAACGACTCGTCGCGTCCTCCCAGAACACCGACGGAATCGGCGACAGCCCGGTCAATGCGAATCATGCCACGGCGGTGATGGGGATCGTCTTGGCACGCGGTGAAAACGACGGTGACGTGACGGGATTGGCCCCAGACGCCAGATTTGTTACCGCAGAGTTCATCAACCGAGCCCAGGTTCCCGGGTTGAGTGTGCAAGATGTCTTCGACGCAGCGGGGTTCCTTGTCGAAAATGGTGCCGAAGTCATCAACATGAGCTGGTCATGGTGGGCGGGTTCGGCTGACAATTCTTATCGTGGCGAAACCTCAAAGACCAACCTGCTCGTTGACTATCTCAGCTACGGACGCGATATCGTCGCCGTGCCGGCGGTCAATCAGTTGGCCAACCATTCCCGGCCGACGGCTCCCGGATCTTCTCGAAACGTCATCACCGTCGGCGGACTCCGGGAGACCCTGGACCGAGCCTGGAGTCAACAGGATTACGGCCCGACTCTCGATGGACGCAGCAAGCCAGACATGATCGGCAATGCAGCCGTCGATGTCGTCTCCACACGGGCCGACTGGCGGGACGGGCGACTTGCCGGCGGTGGATTCGGTGGCACCAGTTTCGCCACCCCGTTCGTCACAGGCGCCGTGACACAGATGCTTGACTACGGAAAACGGAATCAATTGACCACCGATCACAGGCTGATCAAGGCGATTGTCATGAATTCCGGAATCAAAACGCTCGACGCAGACGGTTCACCCTGGAGCAATTCCATCACGCAACCATTGGACAACCAGCAAGGCACTGGAGTGCTCAACCTGTCACGTGTTTACGAGATGTATTCATCCGGGCAACAG